>NZ_JAOBZT010000109.1:0-9279 GCF_029839005.1 Stenotrophomonas sp. GD03958
GAAGCGTCAGCGCTTTGGCAGTTGCTGTTGCTGTTGCCGTTGCCGTTGCCGTGCGCCTCTGCCTGCCGCAGGCATCGACCCTCCCACCACCCGCACCCGATACAATGGCCGTCTGCCGTACCCCGGCATCCCGTCCCCGAGCCAAAGAGTTGCCCATGTCCATCGTCCGCATGACCGACCTCGACCTCTCCGGCAAGCGCGTGCTGATCCGCCAGGATCTGAACGTGCCGATCGAGAATGGCCGCATCACTTCCGAACAGCGCATCACCGCTTCGCTGCCGACGCTCAAGCGTGCGCTGGAGCAGGGCGCGGCGGTGATGGTCACCTCGCATCTGGGGCGCCCGAAGGAAGGCGTGTGGAGCGAAGCCGATTCTCTGGCGCCGGTGGCCCAGCGCCTGTCCGAACTGCTCGGCCGCGAGGTTCCGCTGGTGCGTGACTGGGTCGACGGCGTCGAGGTGCAGCCGGGCCAGCTGGTGCTGCTGGAAAATTGCCGCATGAACGTCGGCGAGGGCAAGGACGATGAAGCCCTGTCGAAGAAGTACGCGGCGCTATGCGATGTGTTCGTGATGGATGCCTTCGGCACCGCGCACCGTGCGCAGGCCTCCACCCATGGTGTCATCCGCTTCGCACCGGTCGCGGCCGGTGGCCCGCTGCTGATGGCCGAGCTGGACGCGCTGGCGCAGGCGCTGGATGCACCGGCTAAGCCGTTGCTGGCCATCGTCGCCGGCAGCAAGGTCAGCACCAAGCTGGAACTGCTGGCCAACCTGGTCGGCAAGGTCGATCAGCTGATCGTGGGTGGCGGCATCGCCAATACTTTCATTGCTGCCGCTGGCCATAACGTCGGCAAGTCGCTGTATGAACCGGACCTGCTGGACACGGCGAAGAAGATCGTGGCCGATGCGAAGGCGCGTGGCGCCGACATTCCGCTGCCGGTGGACGTGGTCACCGCCAGGCAGTTCCTGCCCGACGCTGCCGCGGAAGTGAAGGCGGTCGATGCCGTTGCCGAAGACGACCTGATCCTGGACATCGGCCCGCAGACCGCCGCGCAGTACGCGCAGCTGATCGAGAAGGCCGGCACCGTGGTCTGGAACGGCCCGGTCGGCGTGTTCGAGTTCGAGGCCTTCAGCAAGGGCACCGAAGCGCTGGCCCGCGCGATCGCCAGCTCGAAGGCGTTCTCCATCGCCGGCGGTGGGGACACCCTGGCCGCGGTCGACAAGTTCGATATCGCCGGCGACGTCAGCTACATCTCAACTGGTGGTGGTGCGTTCCTGGAGTTCCTGGAAGGCAAGACTCTGCCTGCAGTGGCCGCACTCGACGCGCGCGGCGCATGAGTGGCGAGCGCGGCAAGGATGTGCTGTTCTTCGACCTGGACGGCACGCTGATCGATTCGCAGGTGGGCATCACCGCCTGCATCGCCTATGCGCTGCAGAAGATGGAGTACCCGGTGCCGCCGCAGGACACCCTGCGGGGCTGGATCGGTCCGTCGCTGCGTACCACCTTCATGCCGCTGTTCGGTGAACCGGCGCGGGTGGAACAGGCAGTGGGTTACTACCGGGAGCGCTTCGATGTCGAAGGCTGGCGCGAGCACACGGTGTACCCGCAGGTGGAGGACACCCTGCGCACGTTGCATGGTCGCGGCCATCGACTGGCGGTGGTCACGGCCAAGAACGAGCCGCATGCGCGCCGCATCCTCGCCCACCTGCCGTTCGGCGGGCTGTTCGAGGAGATCGTCGGTTCGACCCTGGACGGCTCGCGCAGCCACAAGCCGGAACTGGTCGGCGAGGCGTTGCGTCGGCTGCAGGTGCAGCCTGCGCAGTGCTGGATGATCGGCGACCGCCGCATGGACATCGAAGGCGCGCGGCACCACGGCCTGCGCAGTGTGGGCGTGCTGTGGGGCTTTGGCGGTGAGGCCGAACTGACCGAAGCCGGCGCGGGTCAGCTGGCAAGCGAGCCTGCGCAGCTGGAAACGCTGCTGGCCTAGGCTCCTGTAGAGCCGAGCCCATGCTCGGCTGCTTCGGCCTATGCCCAGCCGAGCATGGGCTCGGCTCTACAGAACTGCCTGCGCCGGCGTATGTCCGGGTGATGTCCGTTCCATGACCCGCGAAGACAAGCGGCACAAGGCTGTAACCGTATACATGCGACGTGAAGGATGTGCTAATTTCCGTCCTTTACCGGGAGAGGCCCATTCACCATGTTCGAGCGTCAGCGTCGCACCAAGATCCTTGCCACCCTCGGTCCGGCCACTGATCCGCCGGGCGTGCTGGAGGATCTGTTCCGCGCCGGCGTCAACGTGGTACGCCTGAACTTCAGCCATGGCGACCCCTCCGGCCAGGCCAAGCGTGCCGCCGAAGTGCGTGCCGCCGCTGCCCGCGTGGGCGTGGAAGTGGGCATCCTGGCCGACCTGCCGGGCCCGAAGATCCGCATCGAGCGCTTCGCCGAAGGCAAGGTGCAGCTCAAGGCGGGTGACCGCTTCGACCTGATCGCCAGCACCAACGCCGGCCCCGGCGATGCGACCCAGGTAGGCGTCAGCTACCTCGGCCTGCCGCAGGACGTCGGCCCGGGCGATGTCCTGCTGCTCGATGATGGCCTGATGCAGCTGCAGGTGGTGGAGGTGCAGGGCGAGCGCATCATCAGCACCGTGCTCAACGACGGCGCGCTGTCTGATCGCAAGGGACTGAACAAGCAGGGCGGTGGCCTCTCGCTGGGCGCACTGACCGAGCGCGACAAGGAACTGATCGGCATCGTCGCCAAGATCGGTGTCGACTTCATCGCCGTGTCGTTCTGCCGCAACGCGCAGGACATGAACGACGCGCGCGAGATCGCCCGCTCGCACGGCTGCGATGCCGCGCTGGTGTCGAAGATCGAGCGCACCGAGGCGATCGAGAACCTGGAAGAGATCGTCGAGGCCAGTGACGTTGTGATGGTCGCCCGTGGCGACCTCGGCGTGGAAATCGGCGATGCCGAGCTGCCCGGCCTGCAGAAGAAGATCATCAAGGCCTCGCTTGCGCAGAACAAGGTGGTGATCACCGCCACGCAGATGCTGCAGTCGATGGTTGAAAGCCCGATCCCGACCCGCGCCGAAGTGCTGGACGTGGCCAACTCGGTCATCGATGGCACCGACGCGGTGATGCTGTCGGCCGAGACCGCTGCCGGTGCCTGGCCGGTCAAGGCGGTGGAAGCGATGGCGCGTATCTGCCTGGGTGCCGAGCGCCAGTTCCAGACCGAGACCGACTTCAACGCCTCGCCGCGTAATCTGGAACGTGCCGACCAGGCGATTGCCATGGCCACCATGTTCCTGTCGCAGCACGTGGGCGTGCGTGCGATCGTGGCGATGACCGAATCCGGTGGCACCGCCCGCTACCTGTCGCGGTTCCGCGCCAAGGCGCCGGTGTTCGCAGTCACCCGCCACGACGGCGCGCGCCGCCAGATGGCCCTGATGCGCGATGTGTTCCCGATCAACTTCGACAGCCGCGGCCTGACCCCGCGCGAAGCCGCGCGCGGCAGCATCCGCCTGCTGGTGGAAGCCGAACTGCTGCAGGCCGGTGACCGCGTCGTGTTCACCAGTGGCGAGCACATGGAAACCCACGGTGCCACCAATACCCTGCGCCTGCTGGAAGTGGGAGAGGACGGCCGCGCCATCGGCCTGGGCGACCTCTGAGGCCCGCCGGGGTCGGATCCCCGCAAGGGCTCTGACCCCGTGCCGCAGGACATCGCTTGTCCTGCGCCGACATTGGAATCGTTTCCATTCTGGCCTGCACGCCGGCGCAACGGGCGGCGGGGCTATACTTGTGTTTTTCCCGCACCCGCCACAGGAAGTACATGAGCATCGAACAGCTGGCTGAAACCGCCCAGGCCATGGTTGCCCCGGGCAAGGGCATCATCGCGATCGACGAATCCACCGCTACCATCGCCAAGCGTTTCGCCGGCGTCGGTATCGAGAACACCGAGGAGAACCGTCGTGCCTACCGCGAACTGCTGCTGACCACGCCGAAGCTCAACGAGCACATCTCCGGCGCCATCCTGTTTGACGAAACCATCCGCCAGTCGACCAAGGACGGCGTGCCGTTCGCCAAGTACATGGCCGACCACGGCATGATTCCGGGCATCAAGGTGGACAAGGGCGCGCACCCGCTGGCCGGCTGCCCGGGCGAGCTGGTGACCGAAGGCCTGGATGGCCTGCGCGAGCGCCTGCAGGAGTACTACAAGCTGGGCGCGCGGTTTGCCAAGTGGCGTGCTGTGATCAACATCGGCGAGAGCATCCCGTCGGGCACCTGCATCGAGTCCAACGCCCATGCGCTGGCCCGCTACGCAGCGCTGTGCCAGGAATGCGGCCTGGTGCCGATGGTCGAGCCGGAAGTGATCATGGACGGCGACCACGACATCGAGACCTGCTACGAAGTCACCGAAGCGACCCTGCGTTCGCTGTTCGACGCCCTGTACCAGCAGAACGTGCTGCTGGAAGGCACCATCCTGAAGGCTTCGATGGTCATCTCGGGCAAGGACTGTGAAGAGCAGGCCGATGTCGAGGAAGTGGCCGAGTCGACCGTGATGTGCCTGAAGAGCACCGTGCCGGCCATCCTGCCGGGCGTGGTGTTCCTGTCCGGTGGCCAGAGCGACGAGCAGTCCACCGAGCACCTGAACGCGATGAACCAGCTGGGCAACCTGCCGTGGCCGCTGAGCTTCTCCTACGGCCGTGCCATGCAGCAGGCCGCGCTGAAGCTGTGGGCCAAGGACATGAAGGGCAACTACGCTGCTGCCCAGAAGACCGTGTACGAGCGCGCCAGGGACAATGGCCTGGCCGCGCTGGGCAAGTGGAACGGTTGATCCGTCCCATCGCTGGATGAACAAGGCAGCGCCGGCATCACGCCGGCGTTTGCTTTTGCGGGTATCTTTTCCGCCCCCATGCGCCCGGCCGGTGCGTGGGAACCACATGGAAGGCCAAGGAGAAACAACATGCGTTTGGCAGCAATCACACTGGCCGTAGCCACGGTCCTGGTCGCCGGCGGGTGCAACCGCATCGGTGGCGGCGGTGCCGAGGCAGGCAAGGCCGCGTCGCTCGATTTCGACAAGCCGGTCTCCGGCGAGATCACCTCGCGCAGCGGCATCAACTTCAATGACGGCAGCCATCACCAGCTCTACCAGATCAAGCTGGAAGACAGGGATCTGGTCGGCCTGAAGCTCACTGGTGCCCTCAGCGGCTCGATTGCGGTGTTCAACAACGGCAGCCTGGTATCCACCAGCAACACAGGCTATGAGCGCGAGGGGGACGTCTCGCTGGCTTTCCGTGCCAACGGCAGTGGTACCTACCAGGTGGCAGTCAACGCCGATGGCCCGACCGCGTTCGGCCCTTATCGCCTTCGCGCCGAGAAGCTGAAGCCGTACGACGGCAAGCCGCTGGCGGGCAGTGGCGAGATCGTCGATATGCTGGCCAGCAACTCGCAGGACTACACGTTGCAGGTGGACAAGGCGGGCCTGTACGAGATCCGGCTGGTCTCGGACGCCTTCGACCCGGTGCTGAAGCTGTCCGGGCAGGGCGTGGATGCCGAGAATGACGACGGCGGGGACAGCACCAACTCGCGCCTGACCCTGTCGCTGAAGCCGGGCAAGTACACGCTGACCGCGCGTGGCCTCGGCGACGGCGTCAGTGGCATGTTCACCTTGTCGGCCAATCGGATCGAGCTGCCGGGCAACCTGGTCGATCGCGATGGCACCGCACTGCCGAAGTCCGGCAGCGTGTACACGATGCTCGATAACGATGGCGTCCGCCGCTTCCTGCTGACGCTGGACCGTCCGACCAATGTGCGGCTGGATGCAATCTCCGGCCAGGTCGATACCGTGCTGCGCGTGGTTGGCGGCGATGTCGAACTGACCGACGATGACGGTGGCAACGATACCAACGCACGCCTGGAAGAAGCGTTGCCTGCCGGTCATTACACCGTCGAGGTGTCCAGCCTCAGCAACGGCGCGGGCATGGTGGAAGTGCGTGTGCAGGTGGACGGCGCCAGCGCCGATGGGGCTGCTGCTTCGGCGGCAAGTGCCGCTGCCGACGCGGCCGCTGCTGCGGCCGATGATGCCGCCGCGGTGGAAGCCGCCAGCCGTTGAGCGTGTTCCACACTCCGTGGGAGTGTGGACAACGGCGCAACAGGAAAGGCCGGGCAATGCCCGGCCTTTTCCTTGACGCTGACCGCCGGATTCAGTGCGCGGCGGCGAAGCCCGCATCACCCAGCGGCGACAGCATCGAGCCGCGCGGTTCGCCGTCTGCGCCTTGCCCGGCGGCGCTCAACGCTTGCTGGTACGCCTTGGCCGTCGCGGTATTGAACGCCACCAGCACGATGCGCATCGGCTGCGCATGGCTGCGCTGCCAGGCCAGTGTCTCGGTCACGGCGATCTGCGCCGCCTGGTACAGCGGATAGCCATACACACCGCAGCTGATGGCTGGGAATGCGATCGACTGCACGCCCAGCGATTCGGCCAGCTGCAGCGACTTCCAGTAGCAGTTGGCGAGCAACGCCGGTTCATCGCGCTGGCCGTCGTGCCAGACCGGGCCCACCGTGTGCAGTACGTAGCGTGCAGGCAAAGCGTAAGCACTGGTGGCGCGCACTTCGCCGGTCGGGCAACGTACGCCCGGGCGCAGCTCCGGCAGCTGCACGCATTCGGCCAGCAACGCGGGCCCGGCCGCACGATGGATCGCGCCGTCGACACCGCCACCACCGAGCAGCGTTTCATTGGCCGCGTTGACGATCGCATCCACCGCCAGGGTCGTGATGTCGCCCTGCCAAACTTCGATCTTCATGCGTCCGTCTCCTGCCTGTGAGGTGATCCGCGCAGCATCTGCGCCGGCTGTTCCCACGGTAGGGGACAGGGCATCGATACTGCGTCATGACCGTCTCACGCGCTGCGATCCGACGGCCTTCACGCACGATGGCGGGCGACTCCTTCATGCAGGCTGAAGCAGAAGGGGGGCGGAGCCCTTTCCCTACGGAAAAGGGATCCGACCCTGGGCATGTAACAGGATGGGGTCAGAGCCTTTTCCGGATGCAAGAGGCTCTGACCCCCGGGTGTCACGGCAGGCCGGCCAACCAGTCGTCGTCGGAACCCTCGTTCACATCGGCAAACAGCGGCGTGGAGAAGTAGCGTTCACCGGTGTCCGGCAGCATCGCCAGAATCACTGAACCCGGTTCGGCACGTGCGGCCACGTCCAGTGCGCTGGCCACGGTAGCGCCGGCGGAGATGCCGACGAAGATGCCTTCCTCGGCGGCCAGCCGGCGCGCGGTGGCGATCGCGCGGTCATCTTCCACCGTCAGCAGTTCATCCACCACATCACGGTTGAGCACGTCGGGCACGAAGTCCGGGGTCCAGCCCTGGATCTTGTGCGGCTTCCAGTCATCGCCCTTCAGCAGTGCGGCGCCGGCTGGCTCGGTGGCGATGATGCGGGTCTGCGGACGCGCGACCTTCAGCACTTCGCCCACGCCGGTGAGCGTGCCGCCCGTGCCCCAGCCGCTGACGAAGTAGTCCAGCCGCTTGCCGGCGAAGTCGCGCAGGATCTCGGCGGCGGTGGTGTTGCGGTGATACGCCGGATTGGCCGGGTTGGCGAACTGGCTGGCCAGGAACCAGCCGTGCTGCTCGGCCAGTTCGCGCGCCTTGCGCACCATGCCGCTGCCGCGTTCGGCGGCCGGGGTCAGGATCACCTTGGCGCCATAGGCGCGCATCAGCTTGCGGCGCTCCACCGAGAAGGTCTCGACCATGGTCGCCACGAACTTGTAGCCGCGCGCGGCGGCGACCATCGCCAGCGCCACGCCGGTGTTGCCAGAAGTGGCTTCGACGATGGTGTCGCCCGGCTTGAGCAGGCCACGCGCTTCGGCGTCGAGGATGATCGCCAGCGCCAGCCGGTCCTTGACCGAGCCGCCCGGGTTGAACGACTCGACCTTGGCGTAGACGCTGACCTGCGGCGGCGCCAGGCGCTGCAGCTTGACGATGGGGGTATTACCGACGGTGTCGAGGATGGAGTCGTACAGGGCCATGGAAGCGCTCCGGAAACAGGGCCGCGCCGGACGCCGGCGGGCAGAAGGGGAGGGCTGGCTGTTCAGGCCAGCGGCTGCCGGCTGACCGTAGCGCCGGCATATGACGCCCGGAAATGACCAGATACCTTTCTTAAACAACCTTTGGTTATAAGCTGGTGACGGCAATTGACCCTAGAGTGGACCTCCGCCCCACGCCGCCCGCCTCCCATGACGCTGACCCAGCTGCGCTACCTGGTCGCCATCGCCGACGCCGAGCTGAACATCACGCTGGCCGCCTCGCGCGTGCACGCCACCCAGCCCGGCCTGTCCAAGCAGCTCAAGCAGCTGGAAGACGAGCTCGGCTTCCTGTTGTTCGTGCGCAAGGGCCGCAGCCTGGAGTCGGTCACCCCGGCCGGCACCGAGGTGATCGCCCGCGCCCGCGCGGTGCTGGCCGAGGCCAACAACATCCGCACCTACGCGGCCAACCAGCGCCGCGAGAGCCAGGGCCAGCTGATCCTGACCACCACCCACACCCAGGCGCGCTTCGTGCTGCCGCCGGCGGTGGCAGCGATCAAGCAGGCCTATCCCCAGGTGAGCGTGCACCTGCAGCAGGCCGGTGAAACCGACGCGCTGGACCGCTTGAACCAGGGTGACGCGGATATCGCGATCATCAGCACCGCTGGCAGTGAGCCCACCGATGGCATCGCGGTGCCGCTGTTCCGCTGGCGACGCCTGGTGGTGGTACCCAAGGGGCACCCGCTGGACCGCGCCGGCCGCGCACCGGACCTGGCCGCGTTGGCCCGGCAGCCGCTGATCAGCTACGAATCCTCGACCCGCCCGAATTCCTCGTTGCAGCGCGCCTTCGCTGCAAACGGCCTGGCGCCGGACCTGGCGCTGACCGCGCTCGATGCGGACCTGATCAAGACCTATGTGCGTACCGGTCTGGGCGTAGGCCTGCTGGCCGAGATGGCGGTCAGTTCCAGCGACGAAGACCTGCGCTCGTGGCCGGCGCCGGACCCGATCAGCGAGTGCATTGCCTGGGCGGTGTTGCCGCGCGACCGGGTGCTGCGCGATTACGCGCTGGAGCTGGTGCACGTGCTGGCACCGCAGATTGATCCGCGCGATCTGCGCAGGGTGCTGGATGGCAACCAGGCCGCCGCGTGGCCGGTGCCCCCGACGTGGGAGTCACTGACCCAGACCATCACGGTGTGAGGGGGGGCGAGCAGGGCTTGCAGCCCTGCACCCGCCGAATCAATGGCAACAGCCGAAGCAACAGCTG
>NZ_JAOBZT010000011.1:0-80782 GCF_029839005.1 Stenotrophomonas sp. GD03958
ACTTCCTCGGCCGGTGCGGCCGGTGCAGCTTCCTTCTTGCGAGACAGGCGGTTGATCGCCTTGACCACGATGAAGATCGCGAAGGCCACGATCACGAACTGGATCAGGGTGTTGATGAAATCACCGTAGCCGATCACCACCGCCGGAATCTCCTTGCCGTCGGGGCCGATCCGGGCCGGCGACAGCGTCCACGCCAGCTGCGAGAAGTCCACCTTGCCGATCAGCAGGCCAAGCGGCGGCATGATGATCTTCTCGACCAGCGCCGTTACGATCTTGCCGAAGGCCGCGCCGATCACCACGCCGACGGCGAGGTCGATGACGTTGCCGCGCATGGCGAATTCCTTGAACTCGGTGAGCATTCCCATTGTTGTTTTTCTCCGGTGGGGAAGTGGACAGCGCGCAGGGTAGCGCAGGTGACGTCAGCCGGCGATCACGCCGTGGCGCTCGGCCACGTTTTCCAGGCGGGCACTGAAGCGGTCGCCGGGCTTCAGCGCAGCCACCCCGGACGGGGTGCCCATGAACACCAGGTCACCGGCACGCAGCTGCCACAGCTTGGACAGCTCATGCAGGATCTCCGGCACGTTCCAGATCATCTGGTCGAGCAGTGCCTGCTGGCGCACCTCGCCGTTGACCTCCAGCGACAGGTTCAGCGCAGCCAGGTCGCCGACTTCTTCGGCGTGGACGATTTCGCTGATCGGCGCGGAGGCATCGAACCCTTTCGCGGCATCCCAAGGATGGCCCTTGTCCTTGGCTGCGGCCTGCAGATCGCGGCGGGTCAGGTCCAGGCCGACGGCGTAGCCGTAGACCAGCGCATCGGCGTCGGCGACGGCCAGCTCGCCGGCGGGCGCATCGCGACCGATCGCCACCACCAGTTCCACTTCGTGGTGCAGGTTGGCGGTTGCTGGCGGATAGGGGATGGCATCGTCGTGGCCGACCACGATGGCGTCGGCCGGCTTGCTGAAGAACATCGGGCGGCCGCGGTCATCGGCCGCCGGCACCGCCGCGCCCATTTCGCGGGCGTGGTCGGCGAAGTTGCGGCCGACGCAGTAGATACGGTGCACGGGGAAGCTGCCGCCACCGGCTACCGGTACACGCGGCAGGGCTACGGCAGGGATCACATCGGAGACATCGGACATGCGGGCATCCAGGAAGGGCGTGCCCGCAGTCTAGAACGCATGGCGCCCGCCGTCAGCGGGCGCGGAAGGCCTGGATCAGCGCGAGGCCGGCAACACCGGCTTGCGCACCACGCGGTACTCGCCCTCGACCACGGTCGGGTCGACCGGACGCGCGGCGCCCGGCTTGCGCGAGGCCAGCAGCTTCCATGCCAGGCCAACCAGGATCATCGCGGCACCGACGAACACACCGATGAACACCATCGCGGCCAGGATCGCCAAGCCGAGCAGGCCCACGGCAACGCGCACCAGCGGATGACGCGGCTTGCGCGGCGCGAACAGGGTGCGGAACTGGTTGAAGGCGGATGCGCGGTTGAACATGGCGGCTCGATAGGCTGGGATCAGCGAAATCAGAGTATCGGGACGCGCCACTGTCATTGAGTGAAAAACTCGTTAAATATAGCCTGTGCTTATTACGGATCAATGACTTGTGTTCATGTCACAGCCAGTCACCTGAGCAGGCATGCGACAATTCCGGTTTACCGTCCGAGCTTTCGCCATGACTATCGCAGCTGCCCTGATCGCCCTTGATGCCATTGCCGATGGCGCGTTTGCCGAGGTCGAAGCGGTGATCAATGGCGATGCCGAATCGCTGGTGCTGTACCGCGACGGCGCGCAGGTGCGCGCATTCCTGAACATCTGCCCGCACGCCGGCCGTCGCCTGGACTGGGCCCCGGGCCAGTTCCTGAAGAGCCGCGAGGGCCACCTGGTGTGCGCCGCGCATGGCGCCTCGTTCACGCTGGACAGCGGCGACTGCATTGCCGGCCCGTGCAAGGGGGACCGCCTGCGTGCGGTGCCGGTCGATATCCGCGATGGGCAGGTCTATCTGGCTTGAGGCCGGAAGCAGTCGAGCACGGCTCGACTCTACAAAAGCCGTGTCGACCAAGGTCGACACCCACCAGCAGCACAGAATGCCGTTTCGACAGTTCGCGGAAAACTGTCGAAGGCGGGGTGGGTCCGGTTGCGGGGGCGTGAGCCGCATGGGCCCGAGGCATGCCTCGGGCGGGTTGGGCAGGACGCCCAACCCCGGTCTTGCCGTGTGCGCAGGACTGCGCACACGAGCAAGCGGCGACCGAGCTTACATGGGTGAGGGCGCTTTGCTTGCGAAGCACTGCTTCGCAAGCGCCCGAACGCACAGCCGCCAGCGGCTGGGCCGGGCCCCGGAGGGGGACTTGCAGCGTCCCCCGCCACCGGACCCACCCCGCCATCCCACGGAATGCCAGCCTTTGACGTTGACGTTGACGTTGATTCTGCGGGTGCAGGGCGCAGCCCTGCCGATAAATCCAACCCTCAGAACATCAGGTTGATCATCAACACCACCACGCAGGTGTAGATCAGCGACAACGGTCCGCCGACCCGCCACATCTCGCGCGGGGTGTAATTGGCCGGGCCGGTGATCATCGAAATCACCGGGTTGGAGGCCGTCATCAGGTTGTTGGACGCCGACAGCGCCACGATCAGCGCGAACGCGGTCGGGTTGCCGCCCGCCGCCAGTGCCAGGTTCACCGCGATCGGTACCATCACGATGGTCGCGCCCACATGGCTGATCACCAGCGAGAACGCCGTGGTCAGCAGTGCCAGCGCCACCTCCAGCACCCACACCGGGATGCCGGTCGGCAGCTTGTCGATGGTATGGCCAGCCACCCATGCCGCCGCACCACTGGAGTCCATCGCCCAGCCGAGCGGGATCAGCCCGGCCATCATGAACACCGTTTTCCAGTTGATCGAGGCATAGGCCTCGTCCATGCGCAGCACGCCGGTCAGCAGCATGCCGGCCACGCCGGTCATCAGCGTCAGCGCGACCGGCAGCTTGCTGGTCAGCGCGATCAGGATGGTCAGCGCGAAGATCGCCATCGCAATCTTGAACTTGTGCGGGCGCTGCTCGCCGGTCGGATAGTCGGTCACCACCACGAAGTCGCGGCTCTTGGCCGCCTGTGCCAGGTCGGTCCAGATGCTGTGGAAGACCAGCATGTCGCCTGCACGCAACTGCACGTCGCGCACGTCCTCGCGGATCACCTGCTTGTCGCGGTTGATCGCCAGCAGGCTGATGCCACGCTCCTTGCGCAGGCGCAGGTCGGCCGCGCTCTTGCCGATCACGTTCGAGGTCGGCGGTACCACCGCCTCGGAAATACCGGCGCGGCTCGGGTTGAACAGGTCACCCAGGTGCTTCAGGCGCGAAGACATGCGCAGGAACTGGTTCTGCGCGAAATCGTTGATCTGCTGGCGCGGGCCCATCGCACCGAGCACGCTGCCTACCCAGATGCGCATCTCCGCCGGCGGCGCCAGGCGGGTGTCATTACCGGTTTTCAGGGCCAGCAGCAGCGGGGCGTCGTGCAGGTTCTCGGCCTCGCCCAGGGTCATGCCCACCAGCGGACTTTCCGCGCTGACCACCAGCTCGAACACATCGCCTTCGATGCCATAGGTCTTGGCGAAGTAGCTCTCGGTGCGTGCTGGGGTGACCCCGTCGTTGACCAGGGTTTCTTCCTCGATCAGCTTGCGGTCGCCGTAGTAGCGGAAGTACAGCAGCGAGGCGATCAGCAGTGCCACGCCAATCGGCAGCGGCGCGAACATGCGCAGCGGCTCGATGGTGGCCAGGCCGGAAGGCAGGTTGTTGTTGGCCGAGGCCAGCAGATCGTTCAGCAGGATCAGCGGCGAATTGCCGACCATGGTCAGCGCACCGCCCATCACGATCGCCGCCGAGATCGGCAGCAGCAGGCGCTGCATCGTCAGCCCGGTGCGCGCTGCCAGTCGCGAGGCGACCGGCAGATACAAGGCCATCACCGACGGGTTCTGCATGAAGGACGAGTTCAGGCCGGCGATGGCGGTGGTCATCATCAGCAGCCGCTGTTCGACGCCGTGGCCGCGCCGCAGCAGCCATGCGGCCAGCCGGTTCAGCGCCCCGGTGCGGTCCAGGCCCGCACCGAGGATGGTGGTGGCGATGATGCTCATCACCGCGTTACCGGAGAAACCGCCGAAGATCTCCTCCGGCGCGATCAGGCCGGTGACACCGAGTACCACCAGCACCACCAGCGCGACCACGTCGGCGCGGATGCGCTCGAACAGGAACATCGCCATCGTGAAGCCGACCAGCCCGAGCACGAGCTTCATGTCGTTGGTCAGCGTCAGCGCGGTATCCATGTGGGGCGCGGCGTCCTCAGGCGATCGTCAGGTGCGGTCGTACAGCAGGTCCCAGACGCCGTGGCCGAGTTTCTGGCCGCGGGTCTCGAAGTGGGTCTGCGGGCGCCAGTCCGGACGCGGCACGCTGCCACGCGGGCCGGCGCGGTTGACCAGGCCGGCAGTCGCGTCAAGCACGTCCCACATCTGCTCGGCGTAGTCTTCCCAGTCGGTGGCGCAGTGCAGGCGGCCACCCGGGCGCAGCTTGCGCACCAGCAGCTCGGCAAATGCCGGCTGCAGCAGGCGGCGCTTGTTGTGGCGCTTCTTGTGCCACGGGTCCGGGAAGTAGATGCGCACTTCATCGAGCGCGCCATCGGCGATCTCGTTCTGCAGCACTTCCACCGCGTCATGGTGGTACAGGCGCACGTGGTCGGCATTGTCCTCAGCCAGCGCGTTCAGCAACCGGCCCACGCCGGGGGCGTGCACTTCGATGCCGATGTAGTCGCGCGACGGATCGTGCTGGGCGGCGAAGCGCAGCGCGGCACCGTTGCCGAAGCCGATTTCCAGCACCTTGTGTGCCGGGCGGCCGAAGGTGGCATCCAGGTCACGCGGCTGGCCGGTGTAGTCGAGGCCGAAGCGCGGCCAGCGTTCGTCGAACGCGCGCTGCTGGGCGGGGGTGAAACGTCCCTGGCGCAACACGAAGCTGCGCACCTCGCGGCGGCCCTCGCTTACGGTGAAGGGCTTGGGTGGGGCCTTGGAGCCGGCGCTGTCAAAAGGATTGGTCATCAGCCGATCAGCCCGTCCACCGGAGAGGATGCGCTGGCGTAGCGCTTGCGCGGGATGCGCCCGGCCAGGAAAGCCTCGCGGCCGGCCTCGACTGCCTTGCGCATGGCAGTGGCCATCAGCACCGGGTTGCGCGCACCGGCAATGGCGGTGTTCATCAACACGCCGTCGCAGCCCAGTTCCATCGCGATCGCCGCATCCGACGCGGTGCCCACGCCGGCATCAACAATGATCGGCACCTTGGCGTCTTCGATGATCTGCAGCAGGTTGTACTTGTTCTGGATGCCCAGGCCCGAACCGATCGGCGCGGCCAGCGGCATCACTGCGGCGCAGCCGATCTCTTCCAGGCGCTTGGCCAGGATCGGGTCGTCGGAGGTGTAGACCATCACCTCGAAGCCGTCCTTGACCAGCTGCTCGGCGGCCTTGAGGGTCTGCACCACGTCCGGGTACAGGGTCTTCTGGTCGCCCAGCACTTCCAGCTTGGTCAGGTTGTGGCCGTCCAGCAGCTCACGGGCCAGGCGGCAGGTACGCACCGCGTCTTCGGCGGTGTAGCAGCCAGCGGTGTTGGGCAGGATGGTGAAGCGCTCCGGTGGCAGCACGTCCAGCAGGTTCGGCTCGCCCGGGTTCTGCCCGATGTTGGTGCGGCGGATGGCCACGGTGACGATCTGGGCGCCAGCAGCCTCGGTGGCCAGGCGGGTTTCTTCCAGGTCCTTGAACTTGCCGGTGCCGGTGAGCAGCCGCGAGCCATAGGTCTTGCCGGCGATCACCAGCGAATCGGGGGAGACGTGAACGTTCATGGCGCGATTATCGCCTATCCGCCTGAAGATGGGATCACGCAATGGCGTGCCGGCCGTGGATCGGCATGGGTAGTGCCGGCCGCTGGCCGGCAAACCCGGACAGGCCTCAGCCCCCACCCAGCGCGTGCACGATCTCGACAATGTCGCCTTCAGCCAGGACATGCTCGCGATGGCGGCTGCGGCTGACGATCTCGCCGTTGACCTCCACTGCCACCCGGCGCTGCAGCAGCTGCTCGGCCTCGAGCAGGTCGTGAAGGGTCGCCGAGGCGGGCAGGGTGCGGGGTTCGCCGTTGAGCTGGATGTTCATTCCTGCATTGTCGCTTATAGCCCTTCGTGATCGGAACGTTTGCAATTTGATCGGGGCGCCAGCTCCAGCACAGCAGGCTTCGGCGTGCTCAGGCGACAATCCATGCGGCGGCGCAGCGTGAGCAAACGGCGGCCCGGTGAAACCATTGACCGTGCGCCGGCGTACGTGTGCCGGATTCCAACCTATTTTCCCCACAGGAGTTCCTAGATGCAGCTCAGCAAACACCCGATCCGCTCCCTGATGGCGGCTGCGATCGCACTCGCCGCGCTGCCGGCCATGGCAGGCGAAAGTCCGTATTCCAAGGCCGTGTTCTTCGGCGACAGCCTCACCGACGCCGGCTATTTCCGGCCGCTGCTCGATCCGGGCGTGCAGCCGGTCACCGGCCAGTTCACCACCAACCCGGGTTGGGTGTGGGCACAGCAGGTCGCCAACTACTACGGCCTCAACGGGGGTGCCAACGGCAACGGCCAGAGTGGCGACAACTACGCCGTGGGCGGTGCCCGGGTATCGGTGGACGAGGCCGGTGGCCTGGGCGTGATTCCGTCGCTGAAGTCGCAAGCAACCCGCTACCTTGCCGCGAACGGTGGCAAGGCTGACGGCAACGCCCTGTACACCGTATGGGGAGGCGCCAATGATCTGTTTGCGGCCACCCGTGCGGCGGCAGGTGGCGCGTCGCAGGCCCAGGTGCAGGGCATCATCGGCGCAGCGGTCACCGACCAGATCGCGCTGGTAGGTGCGCTGAAGCAGGCTGGTGCCCAGTACGTGCTGGTACCGAACCTGCCGGATGTGGGCATCACCCCGCAGTTCCGCGGCCCCAATGCCGCCGCCGCCACCGCACTGTCGGCCGGCTACAACAAGGCGCTGTACGGTGGCCTGAAGCAGGCAGGCATCGAGTTCATTCCGCTCGATACCTTCAGCATCCTGCGCGAAGTGACTGCCAATCCGGGCATGTACGGCTTCACCAACGTCACCAGCACCGCCTGCAGGATCGATCCGAACAACTCCACCGCCAGCATCATCGGCTGCAACCCGACCAGTTACGTCAGCCCGGATGCAGCCAACACCTACCTGTTCGCCGACGGCGTGCATCCGACCACCGCCGGCCATCAGCTGCTGGGCCAGTATGCTGTCTCGGTGCTGGAAGGCCCGCGTCTGCAGCAGGTGCTGAGCCACTCGGCCCAGACCATCGGCCGTTCGCGTGCCGACCAGGTCAGCATGCACCTGGGTGGTCGCCCGGCCGATGGCCTGTCCTGGTGGGGCGGCGTGCGCGGTGACCTGCAGCGTTATGACCATGCCGACCTGTACGACGGCCTGGCGCCCGCCGGCCTGTTCGGTATCGACTGGGCACGCGACGGCATGGTGTTCGGCGGCTTCGCCGGCTTCGGCCGCCTCAACGCAGACTTCGGCAACAGCCGTGGCGACTTCACCCAGAAGGACACCACTGCCGGTCTGTTCGCCGGCTGGTATGGTGACCGCATCTGGATCAATGGCCAGGTCAGCTACACTTGGCTGTCCTATGACGTGAACCGCAAGGTCCAGCTGGGTCCAGCCACCCGCGAGCACGGTGGTTCGCCGGACGGCAGCAACCTGACCGCCGCGCTGAACGCCGGCTACGAGTTCGGCACCGAAGGCGGTTTCCGCCACGGCCCGATTGCTTCGGTGATCTGGCAGAAGGTGAAGATCGATGGCTACACCGAAAGCGCCGCGACCGGCACCCTGGCCACCGCACTGGGCTACGACCGCCAGAACGTCGATTCGACCGTCGGCCGCATCGGCTGGCAGGCCCGCTTCGATGGCGGCACCGTCAAGCCGTACGCGCAGGTGACCTACGACCACGAGTTCGAAGACACCAAGCAGGCCAGCGCATGGCTGCAGACCCTGCCGGAACTGGGCAGCTATCGCGTGCCGGGCCTGAACTTCGACAAGAACTACGCCACCGTGGTGCTGGGTGCCCGTACCGAGCTGTTCGGCCTGCAGAGCAACTTCGGCCTGAGCGCTTCGGCCGGGCAGAAGCGTGCCCAGGACGCGACGCTGTTCGCCAATTTCAGCGGCAGCTTCTAAGCAGAAACCAGGCGGGGCCGGATCCCTTTCGGGAACGAAAGGGCGCCGGCCCCGCTCTGATGCGGGGGCACCATTGCGCAACACCGCCCCCAGCGCATAGACTTTCCACCGCAACGCGGGCGTAGCTCAATGGTAGAGCTGTAGCTTCCCAAGCTACTGACGTGGGTTCGATTCCCATCGCCCGCTCCAATCAACACCGAGATCCGCGCTAAGTGTCTGGAGGCGCGAGGGTTTTTGGATTGGATAACGGCCTCTCAAACGACCTTCCTGGGTATCGTTTGAGGTATCGCCAAACATGCCAAAGCCATTGCTTTTGGCCAGACCAAGCGGGGTCTATGCCCGTTTTCTCGTCCCGAAAGACTTGCGAGCATTGGTTGGCTCGCGCTTCCTCGTTCGTCCGTTGCACGCTCCCTTCGGAGACGTGGCCAGGCTGGTCGCTGCCCGCATGGGCATGGCACTCTCTCAGGCATTCCAAGCATTGAGACAGGGGCAGGCGGTGGACATCGACGAGGTGTTACGCAGGGTGCGGCGGAATGGCGTTCAACAGCTGATCTTGAAAGGGATCACGTTCCCCAACGGCGCGGGCGTGACCGAGGTGTAGATCAAAACGCCGGAAGACATGGCGTTCTGGCGCGAGACCCTCGAAAAGATGGCCAGCGCCGATCCAGTAGAAAGCATCGGCCTGCTTCCTGAGCATTTTCTGCTCAAGCAGCAGGAGACGCATGCGAAGAGGGAGGCGACAGGTCGTTCGGTTGGACTGTCACTGTCTAAGGCCATCGAAAACCACCTGACGGATCTGACCAACGCGAAGTTGCAGCCAAAGACGATTCTGGAGAGCCGTCACACGTTGCGGTTGTTTGCTGGCGCGGTAGGGGAAGATCTGCCTGTGTCCGAGCTTGCGCAAGATCACGTGCGCGAGTTCTTCAGCGCAATTCGATGGTGGCCTTCGAATGCATCCAAGCGGCCTGCTTACCGAGGAATGCCGGTGCTGGAGGTGATGGCCTTGGCAAAGGCCAACGATGAGCCCGAGCCGGCCGCCTGGACCATCAAAAAGCACCGCCAGCGTCTGTCGGTGTTCTTTATCTCCTTGGTCGAGGCCAAGCGAGTGGAGGTCAATCCATTGGCAGGCGTTCGAGCGGTGGCGACCCCAGACGAAGAAGACAGGGGATCTCCCTTCACCGACAGCGAGTTGGGCGCCATTTTTGGAAGCGCGTTTGTTCCCTGGGCGTCGAAGTATCCGCATCGGTGGTTTGGTCCGATGCTCGGGCTCTACAGCGGTGCTCGGGTCAACGAAGTGGCTCAGTTGCAAGTGGATGACATCGCAACGGTCGATGGCGTTCCCGGATTCTACGTCCGGGTGGTGGCCAGGGGCCAACGGATCAAGGGCAAGCATTCGCGCCGTTTTATTCCCTTGGCGCAACCCGTGCTGGAGGCCGGGTTCCTGGACTACGTGCAGGAGGCCAAGGCCGCAGGCCATGTGCAGTTGTTCCCCAATCTCCCGAACAGCACCGGTCTGGGATTTGGCAGGCAGCTGTCACGCCAGTTTTCCACCTACATCAAGCGGCAAGGCGTCGAGGAAAAGGGGCAGGGCTTTCACGGTTTTCGCCACACCTTGGCCGATCGCCTCGACGCCGCAGGTGCGTCGCCAGCGGCCATCGGCGCGGTCACCGGACATGCTGCGGGGCAGACGGTTTTGGAGAAGCACTACATTCACCGCTCCACCCTGCCGGACCGCGTGGCGACGTTGGGCAGGTTCTCGCCTCCGGTTGTGTTGCCGCGCTATCAACCGGGGCAGTTTGACTTGGCGTTGCGCTCGGCCGAGCAGAAGCTGCGGGAAGTTGGTCGGCGTGGAGGAAAGAAAAAGGCCCCCAGCTGAGCGGGGGCCTTCCTGAAGCTGAACTGGAACTTCTACTCACTTGCTGGCGCTGGCGCTGGCGTTGAGCAGAGCGGTTACCGCTCTACAAGCCCATGCTTACTCCAGCGGGCGAGGAGAGCGCTCCACGCCGCCTGAGAACGTCTCCAGCAGCCCTGCCGCTCGCTTGTCTGCTGACAACAGTTCAGCGGTGCCAAGTTTCGGACGATCCAGCAGTTCCGAGGCCCTTGAGTCACCCAGCAGGTAGGCAACCTTGAGATACGCGGCGCTATCCACCAAGGAGCCGTGGCTGGGGTCGTCATAGTAGATCTTGGAAAGCCCGTAGTAGGCGAACAGGTTGCCTGATTTGGCTTGCTCATAGAGAAGCACGGAGCCTTCCGTGAACTTCCCGGCTTCCAGAGCAATTCTCTCCGCGTAGACAACGGCGGCCGGCCTATTGCCGGACGCTGCCATCTCTTGGAGGGATTGCAGGCTGGCGGCATGCAACTTGGCGTTCTCCTGTTCAGAGGGATAGCCATGCTGAATCAACCACTGGGCCTCGGCTGGAGAGCGGGCGCTCAGTGGGCCGGCGCTCGCACAGGACGGATCCACCGCAGGGCACAGCCTCTGCTGAATTTCGGCAGATCGATCGGCCGCGTTTACGCCGGCGTTGGAGGATGGCGTGGGCCGTGACGTCTCGCCTTCTGGTGTCTGGTCGCCCTGCTGGGCTTTCTGTTCAGTCGTTTGAACGTCCGCTGCGGGGGAGGACTTGTCCGCGCAAGCGGAAAGTGCGCAGGCAAGCATGGCCACGATTGCGAAGTTTTTCATGCGCTCACCTGTCAAGGAATTGAACATTGCTGTTGGTCCAGTTGCGTCCACCATGTTGAGCACTGGGCATCTTCAGAGACATATTTCCATTTCTCTTTCAGGGATTTCTCCAGCTCAACCGCACCTGCCCCTTGCGGCGTGATGTATTCCTCCACGGGCACGCCGTAGCGACGTGCCCATTCTACGAAGGTCTCGACGAGGCCTGGTGCCCCCACCTCATCGTCTATCGCCTTAAGGATGCCGAGACAGTATGACTCAGGAATGGTGATGTTTATGCCCGCCCTGGTCGCACTCGATGCTTGAAGCTGCTGTTCGCATGCATGCATAACCGCGTAGCGAAACTCCCCGGTCGCGCTGTCGAAGTCCTTTGTCAGGTTGGCGTAATTCTGGGTCTGGCGTTCCAGGGCGTCCTTCATAGAAGCCTGAGCGTTCGGATCAGGCGGCACGGTTCGACCAAACCCGTGCGTTCGGCCTTCGCTGAAGGAAATCGCCATCAGGACAGTGGACTTTGCCCCCCAAGAAGCGCCAGGCAAGCGATCTTTTGCGTAGCTGGCCCCCGATGGGAACGGGATGCGCGCAGGGCAGGAGGCGGGCTTCCTGGCAATGTGTTCTGCACAAACCCGCTGTTTCCAAGTGTCTGCTGAGGGGGGAGAAGAGTTGCCCCCACCACCACCTCCTTCGCCTGGGTCGTAGCCCCCAACTCCGGGAAGTGAGGGGGGATCCATGGGGGGGATGTAAGGAGGCGGTATCGCATCAACCGGAGGAAGGTTGGTCGTTCCTCGATCGTTGGTGGTGTCGGCCATGCCTGATTGGGCTGCGAGCAACGACCCGCCCACGATCAGCGATATGCGAAGAATGTCGCGGATCTGGCGTTTGAGGTTCTGCGATGTGGAGATGTCTTCGGGAGTTAACGTCGGTTTGTTCTTCATGAATCACCATCAGTCCTTGGGGGCTTCAAAGCGGGCGATGCGAGCTTCTTGCACGTTCCAATGCATGTTTGAATGGCTTCTTCGAGGTCTCTTTGGGAGGGGAGGGAGGATGCGGCGTAGGTCGAGGCAATTCGCCGGGCCAGCGGTGGGGAACAGTTCTCGCTGACGGCCCGCACGGCGTCTTCGGTCACGGCTCCTGTGAACAGCAGGGCGTCAGTTGCCCTGACGTCTAATTCTTTTCGTGCTTCTTGCCACACGGAGACTAGGGCGCGCGCCGCTGCCAGCCACCGCTCCATCCTTGCGGGCTCGGGCGTGTGCTGCCCGGTGAGGGAGGCGTCGTTCCACGAAGCAACGGTTGCCAACTTGTCAAACATCAGCAGCCAGCAAATGTAGAGCGGGAACAAACTGCGTTTGCGAGCGGCGAGCTTGATCAGCAAGGAACGTGTGATCCGTCCGTTTCCATCGGCCAATGGGTGGATCGTCAGCAGTTGGTGCGCCAGCGCCTCGTCGAGGTGCTCATTGCAGTTGGATTGGTGCTGGGAGAGGGTGGTCAGGAGATTGGCGAGCAGTGGATCGACGACCGCGACCGGTGGCAGCACGAGCACCGCCTCCTTGGGGCCTCGTCCTGCCACCCATGCGCGATCTGATCGAAGCGAGGGTGCCTGGAGGCCTGCTGCGGACGTCAGTGAGGCGATCAAGGCGTCGGTTGTGCGCAGATCCGCTGGGCTCAGGGGCGCGATTGCCTTGTGGGCTTTTTCAACGGCGCTGACGGGCAGCAGGAAGTCCCCGTTGTAAGCTTGGGAGTGAACCCGATTCAGTCGTGACGAAAGCAGCAGGAGCGGGTGAAGGTCCGGCTCCAGGAGCTTGGGCTCGTAAGCCTGCCTCAGCTCAAATGCTTCGGAGCGCAGTGGTTGGGGTTGCGAGACCACGACGCCGTGGGTGCCCCAGATCTGTGCTTCGCCCGCTGATCGGATCAGGGGAGGAGGAATGTAGTGCAGTGTCACGGCGCGTTCCAGGCGAGTGAGGTCCAGCGCGTGAGCGTGCACTGCCGTTCGTTACAGTCGTCACCGTCTTGGCTGAGGTGTCAGTGGTTTGCTTCTCCGCGCAAGAGATCGCAGGCCACGCTCAGCCGAGCTGCATGGCTCAAGGGGCGGGCGGGTGAAAGCGGAACTTGGGGAGAAATTTCGCCCGATCTGCTTTTCGAAAACGGGAAAAGCGTGCACAAGCTTTTCCTTAAACCCCAATAGCTTTGCCAAAGCCCCCCTGCTTTGCCCTTCGGCTGTCGGGTCCCCTCCGAGTCCCCTCCAGCCGAAGGGCAAAGTCTCCCCTGACCCCGCTGACTAAAGCGGTGGGGTGACTTGGCCCGTGCGTCGGTCCCGTGGCGGCGACCCCCAGCACTTCAGGGCGCGGTGATTCCCTAATCTGCACCGCTTCGACAGGTTCACGCGATCAGTCGCGCCGGGTCCGGGTCCTGTCACCCCCATGCGAGGGCGTCTCTCCGGTGTTGCTTTACTTTTCCCGTGCCCAGGCGCGTTTTTCCTGGGGCTTCTCCTAGCAACGAACCATTGGTAACGGGACCGCGAATGGGAGACGCTGCTGGGGCCAGATTGAGCACTCCCCAGTTACCATCGACATCTGCGTTACCTGGCTGGCGCGAGTTGCCAGGCCATACCGCGCCCTGTGTCCCCTCGCATTAAAACCGGTGCACGCTGGTGATGGTCAGTCCAAGCCCGCACTGGGCTCCCAGGATTGCGTTGTGCACCGCCGGTCACTCCACCGGCACCGTGATACGGCTACCAACGGCCTTTGAGCTGGACAGACTGTGAGGAGAGAAGGAGGAGAGGCTTGCGGTCCATCCAAGGCTTGCTAATGTGTGCTCAAGGGGCACTGCCTGGGCATGTCGTAGAGCTACCTACCTTGCTCGCCTCCGAGTCGATCAAACTCGGGGGCCGTGAACTCAAAGTAAAACGCCCCGGAGCTTTGTCAAGTCCGGGGCGTTTTCTTAGAAGATTACTCAGCTGCTTCTACGGCCCCCTCAGGCAAGCTAGCCGAATTCTTTGATCTTCTACCAGCTTTCAGGTTGATCTTCGCAAAGGTCGTTCCTAGATCTGGAACCTTGTCTACCGCGGCCTTAAAGGCATCAGAGTTGATGAGCTCATGCCATGGGCTTCCATGGGTTACATCTTCAACCAATCGCAAGGGCGCTTCCTCCAAGCGAGTTAGAGCGGAATTGAACAGCCTATTCTCGAAGTCCTCGTCGATGCGAGCTGCTTCCTTGCGATATCCTTCGTAAGCCTTCGCAACGGAGGATTTGTATCCGTAATCTTCTGCGATTCGGAAACGCTGACCGATCTGCTTTGTTGCGAGCCAAGCAAACCATAGTGGCGCTCCAACACTGACGACAGAAAGAATTATGTGAATCCAAACAATTCCCCAGTTGGGTGAACTGGAGCTCAGCGCATCGGTCAATACCCTTACCCGACTTGCACCAATTGCGGTGCCGCCGCCGAGCGCAACCAACAGGCCGACTACCCAGAACCTCATCGACCAAGCCATTGATTTGGATCGCTGGTCGAAAGCCCCTGCAAGTCCAATCGAGGTTGCGACGCGATAAGCCTCCTCCGTCTGCTTGACCAACTTATCTGCCTCAACAGATTTTTCGCTCATCGTCAGTAGCAACTTCTCTATCTCGTCCCATCTCTGCTGGATCTTTCCTTGCGTTGTGGCTGATTCCGTTGATAGCTTTTCGATCTGACTGCGCGCTTTGCGGAGTTCTTCCAGGTCTGTCGGCAAGGCGTCGGCTGCGTCTGACGCTTCATTGATTAGCGATATCTTTTTCTGAATTGACTCCATTTCTGGTGTCACCTCATCAAGACGCGCTTGCATTGCGCGCACGCGGCGCGCAATTTTTGGAGGCATTAGGCTTGGATCCGTAGCCTCCTGCCAAGAGAGCACAGGCTCCAGCGCCGTTTCAAGCCACGCAAGAGCAAGCGAGCTGTGGGGAACGTTGAGAAGCAAAAACTGAAGTTGGAGCGGATGATCGGAGCGCTGGCCAAGGAGCAAGCCAAGCTGCTGCTCGTCGAACGCGAAGAGCAACGCAAGCGCCGACGTGCAGAACTGAAGCAACGCGAAGCGGATCGCCGTGCTGATGCTCACCGGAAGATCGAACTGGGTGGTCTGGTTATCGCTGCCGGGGTGGACAGTTGGGATCCGGCAGAAGTTGTCGGAGGATTGTTGGTTGTAAGCGAGCAGCTGTTGCTACAACCGACCCGACGCAACGCTCTGCGCGAAAAAGGCATCGCCCATTTGGAGGCGAGGGCTGCCACTCGAAGGGCAGGGCAATCATGACTTGGACGCCATTACACGAGGCCGTGGTCATGGACGATGTTGCCGCGCTCAACGCTGCACTGGCCGCGACCATCTTTCCTGATCCGCGCGATCGCCACGGTCAGACACCGCTCCACATCGCCGCCCATCTGGGAAACGTTGAGGCAGTGTCCGCGCTGTTGCTGGCCGGTGCTTCCCCGAATGCACGTGATCGCCATGCCCAGACCCCGCTTCACTTGGCAGCACGCTCAGATCATGTTGGGTCTTCCGGACCCGCCGCGGCGGCTCTGGCGGCGCTGGCCGATGGGCGCCCCTGGACGTCCGTTCACGCCACTAGGTTCCTGGAGGCGTGGGAACGGCGTGACCCTGCCGCCACGTGTGCGACGCTCCTTGCCGTAGGCGCCGAGCCAAACGCTCCAAATTGCCGACACGAGACACCGATCGGTCTTGCTTATCCGCGGGCCATGAAGGCCTTCGTTCCCCGAGCCAACGGCAGTCCATTGGATCCCGCTTAGATGAGGTCATCCCGTGCGCTTCCGGCGATGCTCATAACGGCTTTGACAGCCCTGCAAGCCAGAGCGATGGCCGCTGAGAACGTCTCAGCGGCCATTGTGCCGACGGCCCCGCAGGAGGTGGTCGCTACGGAGAAAGGGCTTCCTTTGCTATGGAGAGCTCAACGCTGCCGTCGCAATCGATGAGGGCAATGTATTCTTTTCCGTTCGCTTGGAAGTTCCATCCCCACAAGCGGCTGTCCGCGTTGTAACGACGGGTGCCGTCGAGGAACGTTATGTCGCTGCGTGCTACGTCTTTGAGGGGAGGGAAAGTGTTGCCAAGAACGTAGTGGACGACCTGCTCTCTCTGCTCTTCACTGCTCATGTTGGGACAGTCTGCACGTGAGCAACCGGCTAACGCGCCTGCCAGGAGAGTGAGGAGAAGGAGCGGGGTCTTCACGGTCGGATGCCTTGGAAGTGCACGGTATTGCGACCCGTGAAGTTGATCTGATAGTTGGTCGTGCCAATCACATTGCTGATGGCTTGCAGGAACGAGGTGAGTGCTTCCTGGTAATGCGGGCGATTTGCTGGGTTTGCGTCGTAGGTATCTGGGTTGAGGCCGTAGTTTCCATCGAACGTGTAGGACCCGCCGTTGATGGTCAGCGTTCCCGTTAGTGTTCCTGAAACCCGACCAATCAAGCCTGCTGCATGGACATTGTTCGTGACGTGGTCAAAGGTGTTGTATATAAAGGGCGCCTCACTGAATTGATAAGTTCCGTCGCCCTTGCTGTGATCACGCAGGATATCCATGATCGGTGAGAAATCCGTGACTTGATTGAACAGGCCAAGGTTCTCAAGAGACACGGTCATTGGCTCCCCCTTACCGAAGATCCAGTGCGCTACGCCTTGGACGGCAAGAAATTGCGTGTCAAAGAGGTTGCCGCGCCAAGCCGGAGGCCAGCGCATCCCGTCCTCTACCCACGCCTGAACGGGATCAAGGAGGGGAACGCCGTTCTGCGACGTGGGAGTAGAGCCAGGCAATGCCCATTCTCTGTTTTCGCCAAGCCATCCACAGTAGGCACCGTAGCGGAAAATCTGCGCCCGCACGAAGTCTCCCGGCCGGTTGCTCATCACCTTGCAGAGCTCGTTCAACTGATCCGTGCCTTCGGTTGCCCAGATTCCATCGGAGTTGGCGAAGTGTGCTCGGATGATGATGGGCGGGGGAGTGCCTTCCTGCAAAATTGGGGAGCTTAAGGCGATCTCGTATTGGATGCCGCCAAAGCCGTAATAAGGGTCTGGCTGCGGGGGCGCAAACAGGGGAACGGTCGGAAGGGTAGGAATGTTTGACACGTCACAAGTCCATTTGGGAATGAGTCGCAATCGTATATCGGCGGGTGTTAATGGGATGTTGCAACGATTTAACGATCTCCTGCGTGCTCTTGCGAACTTGGTGCGTCATGCACAAGTGACCGGCCACTCGAACACGCTCGCTTTGGCGGTGTCGGCGGTTCTGGCACAGGGGGAGGGGGCTAGGCGTTCGCTACGTCAGAGGATCGGTTGCTGCTACGGACCGCTCGGAATCGAGACGCATTACGTCGACACTTGATAGCCCTTCTGCAACCCTGCTAGCCTTTCAGGTATCGTTTGAGGTATCGTTTTTTCAGTCGATTGTTTCATGGATTTCCTTTTGAAACAGTCGGTTGGGTGGGTTTGGGTTCGATTCCCATCGCCCGCTCCATGTCTCCAGGGTATTCACCCACGGCAGACGCGGCGTACTCGATGCACCACACCCAGCTCGAGCGTGTGGCAGCAGCGCCGCAATCTCCTCCTCAGTGTTGGGCTGTGGCCCCTTCGAACCATAGCTCGAGTGGCTTATGCGCCCGCTTGCGGCCGGGCGAAGTCCACCAGGTCGGAAGGATAGTGCGGGCAGGTGCGCAGCGCGGCATCGTCGCCGCCATACAGCACCACCAGCGCTGCTACCTCCAGCGCCCAGTAACCCCATGCATGCGGTCCGGTCAGCCGTCGGGTCCGCTTCTGAGCCTGGGGCGACAGTAGAAAGAAGTCACGGTAGTGCACCTGCAGGTAGCCGGTCAGCAGGGATGGAACGAACGCTTCACCGTCGCGCAACGGCGCGAACAGCTCGGCGAACGGGCGCGGATGGAATATCGCATCGCTGGCTTCGGCAAGGCCCAGTGCCGGTGCGCTGAGGTAGTCCAGCACGCGGTCGGTGTCGAAGCAGAGCACCTTCTCCACCAACGCTGGAAGACGGTCCTGCGCATCCAGCAGCACGCCCAGTGACAACAGCTGCAGGGCGTACTCGTAGTGCTGCGTTGTGCGCGGTTGCAACGGCGCGGCCAGCGCGATGTCGTGGCCCTGCTGTTGCAGGCTGTTCCGGGCAATGGCCAGCAAACGTGCATGCTCGAGCCAGAGTTCTGCAACGTCGGCATGCATCTGCTGCAATGCCGTGGGGGCGAATCCACGGTCGATGCCTTTCAGCAGCAGGTTGCTGCCGGTCTGGGCAACCGCTTCCCAGCCGTACGCATGTTCCAGCGCCGCATGCCCCTGCAGCGGTTCCTCCGCAGGGTCACCGCCCTTGCGCGCATGACGCGCAAGCAGGGCCATGCCCGCGTTCCAGTCTGCCTGCCAGTCCGGCAGGCGAAGCATGCGGCGCGGTACTCCCGGATCCTTGGCCAGTGCTCTCCATCGCGGTAGTACGTCCAGCAGCAGACTCCGGCGGTTCACGTCAGTCATCGTTCCATCATCAGGGAAAGTCTAGCGGCAATGCCGGTTCGACCCCCATTGCCTGGCACCGCGTTGAAGGTTTGAATGGTGCGCAATCGCAGTCACCATGCCCGCATGACCGTTGATCGAATCGCCCTCCGCCGTTTCACCCAGTGGCTGCCGTTCCTGGTCCTGGTCGCCATCTGCGTGGCCTGGTGGTCGCCGCTGGGCGTGGTTGTCGCCCTGGCCGCGTGCCTTGCAGTGGGTGGTGTGCTGCAGCGCCTTGATCTGGTCGGCGATACCGTAGGCGGCGCACTGCTGCGCTCGCGGGCGACGCTGCCCTTTGCTACCCGGCCGCCCACGCATGATGTCCTGTTGGATTGGGGCGAACTGGGCATGGGAGGTCCGGCCTACAGCACCCAGATGCTGCGCGATGGCGCCATTGTCGAGGGCGTATCCACTGGAGGCAGCCACGACGCCAGTGGCGAGTGGCAGACGCTGGCGGGAAGCGGGCTGCGTGTGGCCAGTGGCTATGTTGATCGCAGCGAAGCGGTGATCGTCTACGACGAAGCGGACAAGCGGGTGATGCACCTGCAGGCGATTGTTCCCAGCCTGTTCTGGCAGGAACTGCACGAGCGCCGGCAGCTTGGCGGGGATGCCGAAGCCGCAATGTGGTTGCGGGATATCCCCTGTCGATCGACCACGCTGCGGCCCTGCCGGGGTCTATGGCTGGAACCGGAGCATCCCGCGCTGGCCGCCGGGTTGCCGCAGGCATTGCGGCATGTCCTGCCGGATGCCCGGGTGCTGCAGGCCATACCGCTGCTGCCCGACGATCTGCGCCTGACCGCGCATCCGACGCTGTTCGCGCGCGTCTGCCCGTACGCGCTCTGTCTTGATGGCGAGCCCAGTGACCGTCACGCCTGCGATCTGGAAACGGTGATCACCAGCCCGTCCGGACGGTGCGTGGCGGTGGCGGGCAGCGTGCTTGATGGGGATCTGCGTCCCATCGAGGGCGTATGGCTCGTCCACTGGCAGGGGTGTTGGCAGGCCATTGGCCGCCGTGCGACGGGCGGCAGCGGCAAGGCCCGCAGTGGTGCCTGGATCGATGTGATCGAGGCCGGCGATGACGGTTCGCTTCGCTGCGAAGCCTATGAGGAACACTGGACGTTCGACGCGATCACACGCATCCCCACGCCACACACGGCGCTCGCCCTGCCTGTGGAATGGCGGGAAACCGCGCTGGCCGTGCGTGTCCGCGATGGGCACTTCTCGCTGCGCCTGCCCCCGCGCTGATCAGCGGCGGCAGGCATCCCTTGGATGAGCCATGAGGATGTCCCCGGCGACGGTGCGGTCATCGCCGGAGACGGTGCGGCGGCTATCGGCTGTCAGTCTGAGTAGAAGCCGTTGCCAAGGGTGCCGGGCAGGCTGGGTTCCGGCCACGGCATCAGTGATGTGCAGGCGTCATACAGCGTGCAGAAGTCCTGCCGCAGTTGCGCAGGCACCCAGCTGCCGTAGGACACGTCGGTCGAGTCGCCCTGGCAGGCGTAGGAAACATCGATCCAGCGGGTATTGGCGTGTGAGGCAACGCCTTGGTGCTGTGTCTTGCCCGTGCAGTAGCGCAGGCCCTGGCCGATCAGGGTGTTGGTGGCATCGAAGTAGAGCCGGGAGACTGCGTGGGTCGGCGCAGCCCGTACGTCTGCGGCGCCTCCCACCAGGCCAAACAGCAACAACAGCGGAATTCCCATTCGCATCTGTGGTTCTCCTTGGATTGTGTAGCCGGCCGTTTATGTCCATCAGCCGGCAACGGCATATTCGCACAGCCCCGGCAGGCATGCAGATGCGGTGGCCTGCGGGGCATCATCCACCCGCCACACGCCCGCGCTATGCTGCGCGCCTGCCGCCCGATCCTGCCGCGATGAAGCTCGCCATCCTGTCCCGCAACAGTTCCCTGTATTCCACCCGCCGGCTGGTCGAGGCGGCACGCACGCGTGGCCATACCGTTCGCATCCTCGACCCGCTGCGCTGCTACATGCGCATCGCCGCCGATGGTTTTTCGATGCACTACAAGGGCCGGCCGATGACCGGCGTGGACATGGTCATCCCGCGCATCGGTGCCTCGATCACCCGCTATGGCACCGCCGTGCTGCGGCAGTTCGAGCTGATGGGCGCACGCACCCCAAACCCCTCCGACGCGATCCTGCGTTCGCGCGACAAACTGCGTGCGCACCAGCTGCTGGCCGCCAAGGGCATCGACATGCCTGTCACCGTGTTCGGTGACAACCCGGATGACACCGTCGACCTGTTGTCCATGCTCGGCCCGCCACCCCACGTGGTGAAGCTCAACGAGGGCACCCAGGGTCGGGGCGTGATCCTCACCGAAAAGGCCAGCGCATCGCGCGGTATCGTCGAGGCCCTGCGCGGGCTGTATGCCAATTTCCTGATGCAGGAGTTCATCGGTGAGGCCAAGGGCGCCGACCTGCGCTGCTTCGTGGTGGGCGACCAGGTGGTGGCCTCGATGCAACGCCAGGCGCCGGAAGGCGACTTCCGCTCCAACCTGCATGCCGGTGGCACTGCGGTGGCGGCCAAGGCCAGCCGCGCCGAACAGCAGGTGGCGGTGCGTTCGGCCAGGGCGCTGGGCCTGTCGGTGTGCGGGGTGGATCTGATCCGCTCCGCGCGCGGCCCGCTGGTGCTGGAGGTCAACTCCACGCCGGGGCTGGAGGGGATCGAAGCCGCCTGCGGGGTAGATGTGGCCACGCGCATCATCGAGCACGTCGAGAAGCTGAAAAAGCCATGACAAATCAATGGCTTGAGATTCTCATGGGCAAATGAGGCCGGCTTTAACATGCCTTTAATCGGCGCCGGCGTAGCCTTCAGCGAACCGCAGCTCTGCCTCTCAGCAGGATCGGTATCGGGATACGACTTCAGACCCAGGCGGGCCACCGCCTGGGTCTTTTTTATACCTGCCGGAAGTCCCTTGTGGAGGCCGCGTGACGGCCGTAGAGTGGCCATCGTTCCTGGATGGATCCGGAGGCTGGCGATGTACCGCATCACGATGATCGCGTTGTTGCTGGGGTTGTCTGGCACTGTCTCCGCCAAGCCGGAGAAGACCGCCATACAGATGGACGGGCAGGCACCGGTGGCCGAGCAGGTCCGGCGGGTTGAAAGGGCCCTTGATGACGGCGAATACAGCGAGATTTCCGCTGAAGACCGCGCCCAGGTGCAGCAGGCCTTGGCGCGCATCACCCAGCGCATGGGGGACCACAGCACGCTTCAGGAGCTCCCGCCGCAGGTCCAGGCAGAGGTCTTCAACGACCAGGAGCGGATCAACACCGTTCTTGTCCGCGCCCACGAAGACAGCCGCCAGATCTGCCAGCACACCCGCACCACGGGCAGCAACATGCCCAAGAGCCGCTGCCTGACGGTGGCCGAGCGCCGCCGGATCGAGGAAAAGGGCAAGGCCCTGCTCAACGACCAGCGCACCTTCAACAATCTCACGCCTCCCAGTAACCGCTAGCCGGGCCGATTGCCGCCCGAGCGACCGGCACTTGCTCGCGTGAAGGCGGTGCGAATACAGTCAACCCTCAACTCAAACAAGGATTCGTTTGTCATGAAGTCCCTCCTGATGTCGGCGGTCCTGGTCTCGGGCCTGACCCTGGCCACCGCCGCCTCCGCATCCAACCAGGCCGGTGAGGTCTTTATTCCGGGCAAGCCGCTGCAGCAGCAGATCGAGCGCATCGAAATCGAACTCAACGATGGCGAGACCTACAGCGAGCTGAAACAGGCCGACCGCAGCCGCGTGCGCGAGGCGCTGGTGCGCATGCGTACGGCCGTCGAGCAGCATCCCGACCGCGATTCCATGCCTGAACAGGTACGAACCGATGTCTTCAACGACCAGCAGATCGTGAACACGGTTTTGACACAGGCCCGTGAAGATAGTCGTCTAATATGCCAACGTGAAAAGGCCACGGGTTCGAACCGGTCCACGACGCAGTGCACGACCGTAGCCGAGCGCGCGCGACGGAAGGACAAGGCACAGCGTGATATGGGCCAGGCCCAGCGCGTCGGCAAATTCGTCAATTAGAGGTGACAGTGAGAATCCTGGTAATCGAAGACAACAGCGACATTGCGGCCAACCTGGGCGACTACCTGGAGGACCGGGGCCACACCGTGGACTTCGCGGCTGACGGGGTTACCGGTCTGCATCTGGCCGTGGTGCACGAGTTCGACGCGATCGTGCTGGATCTCAACCTGCCAGGCATGGACGGCATCGAGGTCTGCCGCAAGCTGCGCAACGAAGCGCGCAAGCAGACCCCGGTACTGATGCTCACCGCCCGCGACTCGCTGGACAACAAGCTGGCCGGCTTCGATTCCGGCGCGGACGACTACCTGATCAAGCCGTTCGCGCTGCAGGAAGTGGAAGTGCGTCTGAACGCCCTGTCGCGACGCGGCAAGGGCGTGCAGACCCGCGTGCTGGAAACCGGCGATCTGGAATACAACCTGGATACGCTGGAAGTGCGCCGCCAGGGCAAGCTGCTGCAGCTCAACCCGACTGCACTGAAGATCCTGCAGGCGCTGATGGAAGCGGCCCCGGCCGTGGTGACCCGCCAGGAATTGGAAACCCGCGTATGGGGCGAAGAACTGCCCGATTCGGATTCCCTGCGCGTGCACATCCACGGCCTGCGTGCGGTGGTCGACAAGCCGTTCGAAGTGCCGCTGATCCAGACCCGCCATGGCATCGGATACCGCATCGCCACCCCGGAAGCCTGATTCGGTGGCAAGCAAGGGGGAGCGCCGGCGCACGCCGTATCGGCGGCGCCTGCGCAGCCGCATCATCGTTTCGTTCGTGTTGTTGGGCTTCTGCCTGACAACGCTGTTCGCGTTCGCCACCAACTGGGCCCGCCTGCGCGTGGAAAACCAGCTGGTGGAAGAGCTGATGAACCGCAACATCGACGAGTATGCGCGCCGCTATTACGAGCACCCCGGGCATAACCCGGATGCACCGGTGCTGCAGATCAGGGCTTATGCCTATTCGAAGGACAAGTTCGACCGGGTGCGCGAAGAACGCGCGCAGTGGGCGGGCTTCTCCGATGGCATCCACAGCGTCAGCGGTGATGAGCACGGCGAGCCGTACTCCTACAAGCTGGCCGTGCGCAAGACGCCGGACGCCTGGTTCTTCCTCGCCTATGACATGACCGACAGCGTGCGCGGCGGCAAGCAGCTCAACCGCGCGCTGGTGCTGTCGGTGCTGGTGTTCAGTCTGCTGTCACTGGTGCTGGGCTGGTGGTCGGCCTCGAAGGTGATGAAGCCGGTATCGGACCTGGCCGCACGGTTGCGCGCCTACCGTGGTGGTACCAGTGACCCTGAGCCGCTGGCGCCGCGTTTCCCCGATGACGAAGTGGGGCAGCTGGCACAGGCACTGGACGACTATTCCTCGCGGCTGACCGAAGTTGTGCAGCGCGACCGTGAGTTCAATGCCGACGTCAGCCATGAGCTGCGCACGCCGCTGGCAGTGATCCGTGGCGCCACCGAACTGCTGCTGACCCGGCCCGGCCTGGACGAGAAGGTGCTGCAGCGCCTGCAGCGCATCCAGCGTGCCGAACAGCAGTGCAGCGATCTGATCGGCGCGTTGCTGCTGCTGTCGCGCAACGAACGCGGTCAGGGCACCAGCAACGTGGCCCGCGTAGCCGAGCAGCTGCTGGATGCGCACCGTGCGCAGTTGGGCGGCAAGCCGCTGGAGCTGGTGCTCGAAGGTGAGCGCAACCTGGTGGTCGACGCGCCCGAGGCAGCGCTGTCGGTGGCACTGGGCAACCTGATCGGCAATGCGGTGAAGTACTCGCAGGATGGCGAGGTGCGCGTGTTCGTCGGCGCCAATTCGGTCTCGGTGACCGACAGTGGCCCGGGCCTGAGCGAGGAAGATGCCGCCAAGCTGTTCCAGCGTGGCTACCGCGGCACGCATGCTGGCCATTCGCAGGGCGGCGGCATCGGCTTGTCGATCGTCAGCCGCCTGTGCGATCTGTACGGCTGGCAGGTGAGCGTGCGCCCCGGTGGCGAGCGTGGCGTGATCGCCACCCTGACGTTCTCGCCGAAGCCGTTGTAAGGGCCCCTGCTTTGGTGGGTGCCGACCTTGGTCGGCACGGACCCTGCCGACCTTGCATCGCGCTCTGTGTCGCTTGTGCCACTGAATTACCCTCGCGCGATGATCAGGCATCAGGCCCAACGCGACACCACCGTGATCGCTGCCGCGCCCCGCGCGTGTTCCAGTGCACGCATTGGCAAGCCCGCGCCGCACTTGAGAATTTCCTTACAGATCGCCGCGTGCGGCGATGGCCTGATGACCTGGCCGGGGCAGGTGCCTTGGCCGGGATTGGCGTCCTGAAATCAACTGTTAGATGGAAAGCTTCCGATGCCTCGCGCGGCATCGCGGACAATGCACTGTGCCCGCTTCACGGCGGGCGGTGCGTGGGGATTCCCGGGAATCCGCCGGAGTTTCCATCCATCTGGGAGTTGTCCGGTACGCCAACCCGCACCGTCCGCCACCTTGCATCTGCAGGTGGCCTGCCGACTGCGAGGAGCTCCACCATGTCCAATCGCCCGCTGTTCCCCCAGCTGCACGCCCTGATCGGCGACGCCGCCCACCTGCTGCCTGCCGACGTCGCCGAGCGTGTCGAAGTGCTGCTGGATGACCCCAAGGACCTGCTGCCCGCCCTGCTGGCGCGCATGGATGGCCGCGACGCCGCCGACGGCCAGCGGCTGGACGTGCAGGGGGCCAGCCCGGCGCAGGCCGCCACGATGGCCGGCCTCAGCCGCACGCTTGCCGGTCTGAACACCCTGATCCAGCTACTGCACGCCGCCGAAATCGCGCGGGAGCAGGGCGGTGCCCGTCAGCAACTCAATCCCGATGTCGTCGACGGCCTGCTGCTCGGCGCCCGCGAACTGGCCCGCTACGCCCGCCTGCAGCTGGAGTAGATCCGCGCCACGCGTGGATACGCTTCGGTAGTGCCGGCCGCTGGCCGGCAACCTGGTCGTCCAGTAGATCCACGCCATGCGTGGATACGCTTTGGTAGTGCCGGCCGCTGGCCGGCAACCCGGCCTCATCCCCCGGCCAACCCCAGATACCGCGCGTGCAGCTGTTCCACCTGCACCTGCAGGTCCTCCGGCTGCCCATCATTGACCACCACGTCATCGGCCAGCGCCAACCGCTGCGCGCGGCTGGCCTGCGCAGCAATCATCCGGTCGGCCAGCGCTGCATCAGTGCCATCGCGCTGCATCAGCCGGGCATGCTGCACGGCCTCCGGCGCGTCCACCAGCAGCACCCGGTCCAGCCATGGGTAGGCCTTCCGCCCACCCACCTCGGTCAGCAGCGGAATGGCGGCAACCGCATAGGGGCTCTCAGCCTGCTCGCACTGCTGCTGCATCAGCAGGCGGATAGCCGGGTGGGTGATCGCTTCCAGCGCCGTCCGCTCGGCCGGGTCGGCGAACACGTGAGCGCGCAGGCGGGCCCGGTCCAGGCTGCCATCGGCCAGCAGCATGTCGGCGCCGAAGCGCTCGGCGATGCGGGCCAGCGCCGGGCTGCCGGCGGCCACTACGGCCCGTGCGGCCAGATCGGCATCGGCCACCACAATGCCCAGCGCCTCGAAGCGCCGGGTCACTTCGGTCTTGCCGGAGGCGATGCCCCCGGTCAGGCCAACCACATAGCGGCTCATGGGGACTCCCCTCAGCGCAGCCCGCTCATCATCAGGTACTGATCCACCAGCGGTGCGCCCCACATGAAGTACAGCCAGCCGGCGATGGCCAGATACGGCCCGAAGGGAATGGGCGTGGCGCGGTCACGGCCCCGGCTGTACAGCCAGATCGAGCCGATGATGGCGCCCAGCACCGACGACAGCAGGATGATCGGCAGAATGCCCTTCAGCCCGCACCAAGCGCCGAGCGCGGCCAGCAGCTTGAAATCACCGTGGCCCATGCCTTCCTTGCCGGTCAGCTGCTTGAACAGCCACCAGACCATCCACAGCGACAGGTAGCCCACCGCCGCGCCGACCAATGCAGGCTTTGCCGGCATGTACAGGTTGTCGATGTTGCCTATCAGGCCCAGCCACATCAGTGGCAGGGTCAACTGATCCGGCAGCAGCTGGGTGCGCAGGTCGATGCCGGACAAGGCGATCAGGAAGCAGGTCAGCACGATGGCGCCGAAGCCCTGCCAGCCGAAGCCGAACTGCCAGACGCAAGCCAGCACCAGCACCGAGGTCAGCGCCTCCACCAGCGGGTACTGCAGCGAGATCGGTGCCTTGCAGTGGCGGCACTTGCCGCCCTGGATGATCCAGCTGAACAGCGGGATGTTCTCGTACCAGCTCAGCTTGTGCTTGCAGTGCGGGCAGTGCGACGGCTCCACCACGATCCCCGGTGGGGGGGGCTCATAGAAGTCCGGTTCCTCCAGGACTTCGCGCGCATCGCGCTTCCACTGCCACTCCAGCCGCTTGGGCAGGCGCAGGATGACCACGTTCAGGAAACTGCCCAGCAGCAGTCCCAGGGCGGCCGCGGCGGGGTAGCCGAGGCCGGGGTGCTGGTCGAGAAATGCCATTGATACCTTTAGCCGACGACGGCGCCGAGTTTGAAGATGGGCAGGTACATTGCGATGACCAAGCCACCGACAATGGTACCAATGAACACCATGATCATCGGTTCCAGCAGGCTGCTCAAGGCATCCACGGCATTGTTGACCTCCTGCTCGTAGTATTCAGCCACCTTGAACAGCATGGCGTCCAGCGCGCCAGCCTCTTCGCCGATGCCGGTCATCTGGATGACCATGTGCGGGAACAGGTTCAGCTGCTTCATGGCCATGTTGACCGGATAGCCCACCGAGACGTCGTCGCGCATCCGCATTACCGCCTCGCCATAGACCTTGTTGCCGGTGGCGCCAGCGACGATGCCCAGTGCCTCCACCAGCGGCACGCCGGCCTTGAAGGTCACCGCCGTGGTCCGTGCAAATCGGGCGATCGAGCTGTTATGCATGATCTGGCCGATCACCGGCACCTTCAGCACCAGCCGGTCGACCGTATGCTGCATCTTCTCCGAGCGCCGGTAGGTCATGGCGATGGCCACCACCGATCCGATCATGACGATGGCCATCAGCCACCACCAGGACACCATGAACCGGGACAGGTTCACCACCATCTGGGTGAAGGCCGGCAGGTCGGCGCCGAAGTTCTTGAAGACCTCCTCGAACTGCGGCACCACCCAGACCAGCAGGACGGTGCTGACCAGGAACGCCACCACCAGCACCATGGCCGGGTAGAACAGCGCCTTCTTGATCTTGCCCTTCAGCGCTTCGATGTTCTCTTTATAGGAAGCGATCGTATCCAGCACTGTTTCCAGTACGCCGGCGCTTTCACCAGCGCGTACCAGGTTGCGGTAGAGCTCGTCGAACTGCACCGGATGCCGACTGATCGCTTCATGTAGCGAAGAGCCGCCTTCGATGTCGGTACGGATATCATCCACCATCTTCTTCATGCGCGGGTTCTTGTGCCCACTGCCGATGATCTCCAGCGCCGAGACGATCGGCACACCGGATTTCATCATTGTGGCCATCTGCCGGCTGAAGAAAGCGATGTCCTTGGCATTCACCGGCTTGCCGGCCGCGCCGAACAGCGGCTTCGGCTTCGGCTTGACCTGACCGGGGTTGATTCCCTGCTTGCGTAGTTCGGCGCGCAGCAGATTGGCGTTCTTCGCCAACTGCTCGCCCTTCATCTTGATACCCCGCTTGTCGGTCCCCTCCCAGACAAACGGCTGCAGCTCCATGGTGCTACGCGCCACGGGCTCTTTCTTGATCGCACTGCGACTGACAGACATGTTGGCTCCCCAAGGCCCGCCATCCCCAGGCGGGCATCCTGACCGGCGATGGTAGCCGGTTCAGGGCCATCCGGGGAGCCTGCTGGCGTGACGCCGCGCAGGGTTTTCGACCTGGCGAGACGAAAGGTGACGTACCGCGTCACATTGCCGCGTCCATCGCAGATTCGCTTCTGGGGGGTTCCCATCCGCGAAATTGCTGCCATCATTGGCGCGGGGAAATCGGGGAGACGCTGCCATGGGAGATTGGCACGTAACCTGCGTTGATCCACCCGCGGGGACGGGCAGCCTGCTCATCCGGCCATCTGGCCGGTCGGCAGCCACCCCCGACATCAACCACCACTTATCTTGGGGATGTACCACCATGAAGAACCAGAAGGGCTTCACCCTGATCGAACTGATGATCGTCGTTGCGATCATCGCCATCCTGGCCGCCATCGCGCTGCCGGCGTACTCGAACTACACCAAGAAGGCCAAGGTCTCGGAAGTGATCCTGGCGGCTTCTTCGCTGCGTACTGACGTGTCGGAATACGTGGCCAGCAACAACAAGCTGCCGCCGGCTTCTTGGACCCCGGATGTGCAGAAGACCCAGTATGTTTCGGACCTGACCTGGGATTCCACCAACAAGAAGATCACTGCCACCGCTCAGGGCATTTCGTCCGACATCGATGGCAAGAACATCACCCTGCTGGCTGATGACAGCAACGTCGCCAACGGCGTGATTCCGAAGTGGACCTGCGAAGGCTCCATTGAGTCGAAGTATCGCCCGGGTTCGTGCCAGGGTGCCGCTGCGCCTGCTCCGAAGTAAGCTCTGATTCTGAGTGCGAAGAAGAAAGGCCCCGTTTGTACGGGGCCTTTTTGTCGAGTGCGATTTTGGGCTAGAGATGCATCATGGGTGCATTGGCGGTTCTGGTGCCCGAAGCAGGGTTCGACTTGGCGTTGCAGCTTAGCGCGGCCCTGTCTGCCAGCCTGGCGCTGGTCGCTGCGGCGGCCACCGACGATCACCACACCGTACTAACGGAAGGACGTCGATTGTTGCAGGGCGAGCATGGCCCGGCGCTGCTGGCCGATGCCGGCTCGGGCTATTATCTGTTCGGTGCAATGCAACATGCCGCACGGTCGCTGGGGGATACCGCAGCGTCGCGGCAGCTGACGGACCAGTGCTGGCAGGCGCTTGCGCCTGACGCTCCAAGGAACGGGCCACTACGCCTGCTGAGCTACCTGGCCTCCACCGGCCCGGTTCCGGCTGCAACCGCTGATTCCCAGCCGTCAGGGCAAAAGTGATACGAGGAAGACCATGAGCGTTGTTTCCACCCCCAACCTCGTCGGCATCACCGGCCTGGCCCGCCGCCTGGTCCAGGACGGCGCCCTGGACGAGGCCTCCGCCCGCGATGCCATGGCCAAGGCCACGGCCGCCCGTCAGCCGCTGCCTACCTGGTTCGCGCAGAACAAGCTGGTCAGTGCCTCGCAGCTCGCCGCCGCCAACGCGGTCGAGTTCGGCATGCCGCTGTTCGACGTGTCCACGTTCGACGCCAGCCAGAACGCCATGAGCCTGGTCAGCGAGGAGCTGCTGCGCAAGCACAACGTGCTGCCGCTGTTCAAACGCGGCGGCAAGCTGTTCGTGGGTACCAGCAATCCGACCCATGCGCTGGACGAGATCAAGTTCCATACCAACCTGGTGGTGGAGCCGATCCTGGTCGATGAGGACCAGATCCGCCGCACGCTGGAACAGTGGCACGCCAGCCATGACACCATCGGCGACGCGCTGGGCGGCGACGACGAGGGCATGGCCAACCTCGATGTCGGCCTGGGCGACGACGAAGGCGCGGGCACCGACGCCGGCATCGACGCCAAGGGCGACGACACCCCGGTAGTGAAGTTCGTCAACAAGGTACTGGTCGATGCGATCCGCAAGGGGGCCTCGGACATCCACTTCGAGCCCTACGAAGACGATTACCGCGTGCGCCTGCGCATCGACGGGCTGTTGAAGATGGTCGCCCGCGCGCCGGTTAAGTTGAACCAGCGCATTGCCGCGCGCCTGAAGGTGATGGCGCAGCTGGACATCGCCGAAAAGCGCGTGCCGCAGGACGGGCGCATCAAGCTCAACCTGTCCAAGACCAAGCAGATCGACTTCCGCGTCAGCACGCTGCCGACCCTGTTCGGTGAAAAGGTGGTGCTGCGTATCCTGGATGGCAGCGCGGCCAAGCTGGGCATCGACAAACTGGGCTACGAGCCGGACCAGCAGAAGCTGTTCCTGGATGCGATCCACAAGCCTTACGGGATGGTGCTGGTGACCGGCCCGACCGGTTCGGGCAAGACCGTTTCGCTGTATACCGCGCTGGGCATCCTCAACGACGAGACGCGCAACATTTCCACCGCCGAAGACCCGGTGGAAATCCGCCTGCCCGGCGTCAACCAGGTGCAGCAGAACAACAAGCGTGGCATGACCTTCGCTGCGGCGCTGCGCTCGTTCCTGCGACAGGATCCGGACATCATCATGGTCGGCGAAATCCGCGACCTGGAGACGGCCGAGATTGCGATCAAGGCGGCGCAGACCGGTCACATGGTGCTGTCCACGCTGCATACCAACGATGCGCCGCAGACCATCGCGCGCCTGATGAACATGGGCATCGCGCCGTACAACATCACCAGCTCGGTGACACTGGTGATCGCGCAGCGCCTGGCACGCCGGTTGTGCCCGAACTGCAAGCGCCCGGCGAACCTGCCGGAGCACGCACTGCTGGCCGAGGGCTTCACCCAGGCGCAGCTGGATGCGGGCATCCAGTTGTATGAGGCGGTGGGCTGCGATGAGTGTACCGAGGGCTACAAGGGCCGAACGGGTATCTATCAGGTGATGCCGATGACCGATGAGATCGCCACCATCGTGCTGGCCGGTGGCAATGCACTGCAGATTGCAGAGGCGGCGCAGCAGATCGGGGTGAACGACCTGCGGCAGTCTGCGTTGATGAAAGCCGCGGCCGGGATCACCAGCCTGGCGGAGATCAATCGCGTTACCAAGGACTGAGGTAGAACCGAGCCCATGCTCGGCTGAGGTACCGAAGAGCAGCCGAGCGTGGGCTCGGCTCTACAGTAGATCCACGCCATGCGTGGATGATCGGCCACGGATCCCATAGTAGTTCCACGCCATGCGTGGATGGCGCGGTCCCGACCACCGCGCAGCCGGGCATGGGCTCGGCTCTACTCCATCCCCAGCTTCTTCAGCTTGTAGCGCAGCGCGCGGAAGGTAATCCCCAACTGCGCAGCCGTGCGGGTCTTGTTCCAGCGGTTCTCTTCCAGCGCGCGCTGGATGGCGCTGCGCTCCAGCTGCTCGATATAGGAGGGCAGGGCGGCACCGCCCGGCTGCAGGTCGGCCACGGCTTCGGCGGGGGCCGCGCTGCCGGGCGTGCGTGGGGCGTGCTGCGGCAGGCGCAGGTCATCGGCGCCGATGCGGTCTTCTTCAGCCAGTGCCAGCGCGCGTTCCAGGATGTTCTCCAGCTCGCGCACATTGCCCGGGAACGCATAGTGGGCCAGCGCTTCCAGCGCCGACGGCGCCAGCAGCGGGGTGGCGCGGCCGTGGCTGCGGGCCAGCCGCGCCAACACGGCGGCGGCCAGTTCCGGCAGGTCCTGGCGGCGCTCGCGCAGTGGCGGCACCTTCAACTCGATCACGTTGATGCGGTAGTACAGATCGTGGCGGAAGCGCCCGTCCTCGACCAGCTCGGCCAGGTCCTTGTGGGTGGCCGAGAGAATGCGCACATCCACCGGTTCCTCGTTGGCCGCACCCACCGCACGCACCGACTTTTCCTGGATCGCGCGCAGCAGCTTCACCTGCATCTGCAGCGGCAGCTCGGCTACTTCGTCCAGGAACAGGGTGCCGCCGTGCGCGGCCTGGAACAGGCCGGGCTTGTCGGCATGGGCGCCGCTGAAGCTGCCTTTGCGGTGACCGAAGAATTCGCTTTCCATCAGCTCGCCGGGAATGGCGCCGCAGTTGACCGGCACGAACGGCCCGGCCGCGCGCGCGCCCTGGGCGTGGATGGTGCGAGCAACCAGTTCCTTGCCAACCCCGGATTCACCGAGGATGTAGACCGGCGCCTGGCTGCGCGCGACCTTGCTGATGGTGGTGCGCAGTACGTCCATGGCCGGCGAAGCGCCGAGCAGGCGTGCTGCCTGTTCGGTGGCGGGGCCGGGCGCAGGGCGTTCGCTGTTGTTGAGTTCCAGCGCGTGCTTGACCAGGCCACGCAGCACCGAGATGTCCACCGGCTTGCTGACGAAGTCGAAGGCACCGGCCTTCAGCGCTTCCACGGCCAGGTCCATGCTGCCGAACGCGGTGATCATCGCCACCGGCGTGCGCGGGTAGTGCTGGGCGATCTCGCTGACCAGCTCGATACCGTTGCCATCCGGAAGCCGCATGTCGGTGATGCACAGATCGTACGGATTGCTGGCCAGCAGCTCGCGGGCTTCGGCCAGGTTGGCGGCGGTACTGATGCGCAGGCCCATGCGGCCAAGGGTCAGTACCAGCAGTTCGCGGATGTCGCGTTCATCGTCGACGACGAGGGCGCTGCGGGTTTCGTTCATGGGCGTGAAAGATAAACGAGGGGGCTGGAAGCGACAAATGTTTGACGCACAGATCTGCAATCAGGTGGGCAGCAGCGTGTGGGGGCCGGGCAGCACCAGGCGGAAGCAGGAGCCGCCGGCGGGCACGGGAATGTAGTCCAGGCGTGCCTGGTTGGCCCGGCACAACTCGCGGGCGATATACAGGCCCAGCCCGGTGCCGTGCTCGGAGGTGGTGAAGAACGGACGGAACAGCTGCGCGGCCACGCTCTCGGGAATGCCCGGGCCACGGTCCATCACGTCAATCACCGCGCTGCGCTCGTGCTGGGCCACGCGCAGGCGCACCCGCGCCGGCTGCTGGCCGATGCGGCCGTACTTCAATGCGTTGTGCACCAGCACGGTGAGCACCTGGTACAGGTGCTTGGTGTCGACCTGCGCCATCACCGCCGTATCGCTGATGATCGGTTCGATGCTGTCGGTTTCCAGCGTCTGGCCTTGTTTGTACTCCAGCACGAAGCGGCGCACGAAGGCGACCAGGTCGACGTTCTCGGGCGTGGCGCGTTCGCGCCGTGCCAGCCCCAGCACGCTTTCGACGATGCCATTGGTGCGCTGGCATTGCTGGCGGATGATCTGCAGCAGGCGGCGGTCGCTTTCGTTGAAGCCGGTGCCTTCTTCCAGCAGCTGCACGGCATAGTTGATCGCCGCCAGCGGGTTGCGGATTTCATGGGCGAGGCTGGCCGAGAAGCGGCCCATGGCCGACAGGGTGAGCGATTCGGCGCGCCGCGAGACCACGCTGGAATCGTCCAGGAACACCAGGGCCAGCTCGCTGCCCGCCAGCAGGCGGGCGAAGCGCGGTTGCACTTCCGGCTGGTCGGGGTTGAGCTGCAGCGGCAGTTCGTCCTGCGCCCAGCCGTTGCGCCAGCGCTGCAGGCGGCGCGCCAGCTCCGGCGCGGCACTGGCCAGATCCAGGCGTCCTGTCTCACCGATGCCGTCATTGTCACCGAGCAGCATCGAGGCCGCTTCATTGGCCAGGGTGATGCGGTTGTCGGCGTCTACCACCAGCACGCCAGTGCGCATGCGGCGGATGATCAGTTCGTTGATCTGGAACAGGTTGGCTACTTCGTCGCCGCGCTGGTTGGCCAGCTGCTGGTTGCGGCGCGCGCGGCTGCCCACCTGGTAGCTGATGAAGGCCAGCGCCAGGTAGCTGGTGGCGAACATGGCCAGCTCGGCCAGCGTGCGGGTGGGATCGCCGCCTTCCAGCACTTTCCACAGGTATTCGGTACCGGTGGCCAGGCTGGCCGCGACTGCCAGGCCCAGCCCCCAGCTCAGCGGCAGCAGGGTGGCGGCCGCGGCGATGTTGAACAGCAGCGACATCGAGATGCCGGCGCTGGCGCCGGGCAGGGCGTGCGCCAGCAGGGTGGCGGCGATGATATCCACCAGCACGCTGGTGACCACGATGGGGCGCAGCCAGCGTTCGTTGCGGCCGATCGCCAGGGCCAGCAGCGACAGCACCAGATAGATGGCCGCAACGGTATCGGCCAGGCGCGGGTGGTGGGCCTCGCCGACCATGCCGGACAGGGGGCTGTAGAGCAGGCCGGCGATGACTGCGGCGATCAGCACCCGGTACAGCGCGAAGAAGTACAGCTCACGCCGCGGAATCGATTCGATGCGGTCGATCAATGAAGCACTGGGTGACACGCCGGAACTCCCCTTCTGGCTGCCTGGGTCTGGAATCTGCGGCGGGCCTGCCTGGCATCCCCTGAGGCCGGGCGGGCACGTCGCGTCGATGTAGTGTCGAGCGTGCTCGAGAGGGCCAGTATAGGGCCCCTGCGCTGGCGCCGCGGGACCGCCCCGCATCGCGCATTTGGCCCGCCGCGGAGACCGGAGGCCAGCGCCAGGGCGGGCGCAACTGCCTGAATGACCGCGAAAATCCGCCCGCGTCTGGCGTTTTGTACAGACTTCTTTGCGCCCCGGCGCCGGCTCGGCCACAATAGTGGGCCCGCCGCGGTCCGTGCCGGTGCCTCTTCCAGGGGCCCTGAGGAATTGCGTGCGGTCGTTCCTATTCCCACGGTGACGCATGAATTTCCACGAATACCAGGCAAAACAACTGCTTGCCGAATACGGCATCCCGGTCCCGGCCGGCAAGGTCGCGGCGACCCCGGACGAGGCGGTTGAAGTCGCCCAGTCGCTGGGCCAGGGCCCCTGGATGGTCAAGGCGCAGATCCACGCTGGCGGCCGCGGCAAGGCTGGCGGCGTCAAGTTCTGCAAGACCGTCGATGATGTGAAGGCCGCAGCGGCCAAGATGCTCGGCACCAAGATGGCCACCTACCAGACCGCCGGCGTCGAGCTGCCGATCAACCTGGTGCTGGTGACCACCGCCGGTGAGATCGTCAAGGAGCTGTACCTGTCGGTCCTGGTGGATCGCGGCACCCGCACCATCAGCTACATCGCCTCTTCCGAAGGCGGCATGGAAATCGAGCAGGTCGCTGCCGAGACCCCGGACAAGATCCACACCCTGAACGTGGACTTCGTCGAGGGCGTGCAGGGTTACCACGGCCGTGACATCGGCTTCAAGATGGGCCTGACCGCCAAGCAGGCAGGCCAGTTCGCCAACATCATGGTGAACCTGTACCGCATCTTCAACGAAAAGGACCTGGCGCTGGTTGAGATCAACCCGCTGGCCATCCTGGACGATGGCAACCTGTACGCGCTGGACGGCAAGTTCAACAGCGACGACAACGCCAACTTCCGCCACAAGGAACTGGTCGCGATGCGCGACAAGTCCCAGGAAGACGAAACCGAAGTGACTGCTTCGGAGCTGGACATCAACTACGTCACCATGGACGGCAACATCGGCTGCATGGTGAACGGTGCCGGCCTGGCCATGGCCACCATGGACGTCATCAAGCTCAACGGCGGCGAGCCGGCGAACTTCCTGGACGTGGGCGGCGGTGCCAACAAGCAGCGCGTCATCGAAGCGTTCAAGCTGATCCTGTCCTCGGACAAGGTTGAAGGCATCTTCGTCAACATCTTCGGCGGCATCGTCCGCTGCGACATGATTGCCGAAGGCATCATCGCCGCCGTGAAGGAAGTGGGCGTCAAGGTTCCGGTCGTGGTGCGCCTGGAAGGCACCAACGTGGAAGAAGGCAAGCAGCTGCTGCGTGACAGCGGCATGGCCATCATCCCGGCTGACAACATCAACGACGGCGCCAAGAAGGTCGTTGAAGCGGTCAAGAACGCCGCCTGATCCACGACACCGAAGGAAATTCCCATGTCTGTTTTGATTAACAAGAACACCAAGGTGATCGTGCAGGGCTTCACCGGCCAGCAGGGCACCTTCCACGCCACTCAGATGATCGAGTACGGCACCCAGGTTGTTGGCGGCGTGACCCCGGGCAAGGGTGGCACCACCCACATCGACCTGCCGGTCTTCAATACCGTTGCCGACGCCGTGCAGAGCACCGGCGCCAACGCGTCGGTCATCTACGTGCCGCCGCCGTTCGCGGCCGATGCGATCCTGGAAGCCGCTGCTGCCGGCATCAAGGTCATCGTCTGCATCACCGAAGGCATCCCGGTGCTGGACATGCTGCGCGTCAAGAACGTGCTGACCCGTTCCTACCCGGACACCGTCCTGATCGGTCCGAACTGCCCGGGTGTCATCACCCCGGGTGAGTGCAAGATCGGCATCATGCCGGGCCACATCCACAAGCCGGGCAAGATCGGCATCGTGTCGCGTTCGGGCACCCTGACCTATGAAGCGGTCAAGCAGACCACCGAAGTCGGTCTGGGCCAGTCCACCTGCATCGGCATCGGTGGCGACCCGATCAATGGCCTGAACTTCGTCGACTGCCTGAAGCTGTTCAACGAAGACCCGCAGACCGAAGGCATCATCATGGTCGGCGAAATCGGCGGTGACGCCGAGGAAGCCGGTGCCGAGTACATCAAGAACCACGTGAAGAAGCCGGTCGTCGGTTTCATCGCCGGTGCGTCGGCTCCGGCCGGCAAGCGCATGGGCCACGCCGGTGCGATCGCCTCGGGCGGCAAGGGCACTGCCGAAGGCAAGTTCGCCGCCATGGAAGCTGCTGGCGTCGTCACCGTCCGTTCGCCGGGCGACCTGGGCGCTGCCATCGCCAAGCTGGTCAAGTAAGACCGCTGGGCGGGGGATTGTAGAGTCGACTGTTAGTCGACTGCTCTTCCCACCGGCTGCTGCTAAACAGAAAGGCCGCCTCCGGGCGGCCTTTCTGCGTCTGGCGCCCTGACGATTCGGGTAACCCCATCCACGCATGGCGTGGATCTACTGAGCCGGGGCTGTCCACGCAGTGAACGCCCCCGGCGCGCGCACGACGCGGCGCTACAATGGGCGCATTGCAACCACAGGCTGGATTCCCATGGCTTCGATCCGCATCGCGATGGCGCAATTCGATTTTCCGGTCGGCGATGTCGCCGGCAACACCGAGCGCATCATCGAGATGATCGGACAGGCGCGCGACGAGTATGGCGCCGAGCTGGTGATGTTCCCCGAGCTGGCAGTGAGCGGTTATCCGCCGGAGGACCTGCTGCTGCGTCCCGGCTTCCTGTACGAATGCGAGCAGGCGATGGGCCGTATCGCTGCTGCCTGCCGTGGCATCACCGCCGTGGTCGGCTGGCCGCAGGCGGCTGGTGCGGTGGTCTACAACGCCGCCAGCGTGCTGCGCGATGGCCTGCTGGAGCAGACCTACCGCAAGCGCGAGCTGCCTAACTACGCGGTGTTCGACGAGCGTCGCTACTTCGATGTCGATCCGGACGGCGGGAGCTGTGTGTTCGAGGTCAATGGCATTCCGGTGGGTTTGCTGATCTGCGAAGACCTTTGGTTCGCCGAGCCGCTGGCCGACACCGTGCGCGCGGGGGCGCAACTGGTGGTAGTGCCCAATGCCTCGCCGTACGAGCGGGGCAAGCACGCCCAGCGCGACGCGGTGCTGGCCGCACGCACCCGCGAGAGCGGGGCGGCCATCGCCTATCTCAACGTGGTCGGTGGCCAGGATGCGCTGGTGTTCGACGGCGCGTCGGTGGTGGCCGATGGTGACGGCACGGTACACCCGGCTGCCGCTGCCTTCGTCGACCAGTGGCTGGTGGTGGAGTACGACGGTGAGACCCGCCGCTTCATGCCGCACGTGTGGATGGACGATGGCGACGAGAGCATGGACGCGCTGGCCTGGCGTGCCGTGACCCGTGGCATCCAGGACTACTGCCGCAAGAACGGCTTCAAGAAGGTGTGGCTGGGGCTGTCCGGTGGCATTGATTCGGCGCTGGTACTGGCGCTGGCGGTCGACGCGCTCGGCGCTGAGAACGTTACCGCCGTGCGCCTGCCGTCGCGCTATACCGCCGGCATGTCCAACGACCTGGCCGCCGAGCAGTGCCAGGCGCTGGGCGTAAAGCTGGAAGCGGTCTCGATCGAGCCGGCGTTCAAGGGCCTGATGGAATCGCTGGCGCCGATGTTCGAAGGCACCGCGCCGGACGTGACCGAAGAGAACCTGCAGTCGCGCAGCCGCGGGGTGATCCTGATGGCACTGGCCAACAAGTTCGGCGGCCTGTTGCTGACCACCGGCAACAAGAGCGAGTACGCCGTCGGCTACGCCACCATCTACGGCGACATGTGCGGTGGCTATGCGCCGTTGAAGGACCTGTACAAGACCGAGGTGTTCGGCCTGTCCAAATGGCGCAATACCGTGGGCGGCGCGCCGGTGATTCCGCCGGCGGTGATCAGCCGCCCGCCATCGGCCGAGCTGCGCGAAAACCAGCTGGACCAGGATTCGCTGCCGGCCTATGACGTGCTGGACGGCATCCTGTACCGCTACATCGATCAGGAACAGTCGCGCACGGAGATCGTGGCCGCCGGCTACGACGCGGCCGTGGTTGACCGCGTGCTGCGCCTGGTACGCATCAGCGAGTGGAAGCGGCACCAGGCCGCGCCGGGGCCGAAGGTGTCGCGCCGGGCGTTCGGTCGCGAGCGTCGCTACCCGATCAGCAACGGCTACAGGGGCTGAGGCAACGGTGGGTGGGCAGTGCCGGCCGCTGGCCGGCAACCCGTCGGCCCTCTCCGGTGGGTGCGGACCTTGGTCCGCACGGTGGTCGAAGATCATCCACGCGTGGCATGTATCTACGGGACTTCGTCGAGCAGCTGTTCGATGCCGGCAGTTTCCGCAGCGTCGCTGAAGTGGCCATCCTCAAACCGCGCACGTACGAACGCCAGGCCATCCGCCGCCGCCGCGTCCAGCGTGCCGCGGTGATCGACCGGATAGCGCCGGAACGCGACCGGCTCGCCTCGCAGGGCCAGGCCTGCGGCATACAGCAGGGTGGTCAGATAGGGCACATCGCGGTCCTCGCTGCCGTGGCCCAGCATCAGCGGTTGGCTGAAGCCGCGGCGCGGTACGCCAAGGTAGTCGTACAGCACGGCCCAGATGCCCGGCACGTGGGTCAGCGGTGCAGTGAACATGCTGCCGGTGTCCGCGCCGTCCAGGGTGACGGCCAGCTCGCCCAGGCACTGCTCGCGTGCCACCGCCACCCGCGCGCGGCCTTCATCGCTGAGGACGCGGTCGATCTGCGGCGCGGCCTGCAGCAGGCCATCGAGCAGATACGCGTGATACGCGTTGAGCGCGCCCGGATTGGCGGCGCGGTTGTCCGGCTTCATCACCAACGCAGTCAGTTCGACTGCGGTGGGCGTGCCGGTGGTGAAGCTGCCGCGGTACTGCAACGACGGTCCACCATAGGAGGAGGCGATGTGGCCCGCCGTGAGCGCGGCGGCACCGCCCTGCGAATGGCCGACCGAGACCCAGCGCGGCGACAGCGTCCCGTTGCCGAGGTACTGGCGGCTGGCCTTGATCATGTCGATGGCGTTGCGCGCGGCAGTTCGCACATGCAGATAGGCATGGCTGCCTGGACTGCCCAACCCCTGGTAATCCGCCGCGACCACGGCGTAGCCCTGCGCCAGGAACTGATCGAGGAAGCGCCCGTCGCGCGCGGGCTGGTACGGGCCGGAGACCGAAGGCGCACAGCGATCGGCGATGCCCTGGGTGCCATGCGCCCAGGACACGACCGGCCAGCCGCCCGCCGGCGCCGTGCCGGCGGGCAGGTACAGCAGGCCGGTGCCTTCGGCCAGCTGGCCGCGATGATCCGGGGTACGGTAGTACAGCTTGTAGGCGTGCGCGGCCTTGGAGGGCACCCACGACGCGCGATAGGGGGCTGCAGACAGCAGATCGCCCGGTGCTGCCGGTGCGGCAGCCAGGGAGGCCGAGGACAGCGCCAGCAGGGCAGTGGCGAGGAGGCAGGCGCGGGGACGGAAATGGCGTGGCGGTGGGGTCATGAGGCGCTCCTTCACGGCCGGGATGGCCGTTGGGCCGCAGTGTGGAGGGGCTCGCCCGCGCCGATTGGGACCGGCGTCGCATCCGCCGGGGATTCGTAGAATTCCTAGTGCCGTGGTCCATGGGCGCACGAACCATCCACGCATGGCGTGGATAACCGACAAAGAAAAGGCCCCTTGCGGGGCCTTTTTTCTTATTTCTTTTCCAGTCGCGCGTTGCGCTGGCCGGTGCTGGCGGACTTCTCGCCAGCGAACGGGTTCAGCTTGCGGATCATCCACGGGTACTTCGGCCACTTGCCTTCCAGCCACGGGTGGTCCGGCTGGTTCAACTGCAGGACGCGGCGCGCATCATCGGCCAGGGTCTTGTTGCCCAGGTGGGTGTAGGAATCGGCCAGGACAGCGACGGCGTCGTACTGGAACGCGCTCTGCGGATAGGTTTCCAGCAGGTAGTTGGCGCGGCCGGCGGCCGAGACCCAGGCGCCGCGGCGCATGTAGTACAGGGCGTTGTCCAGTTCGTGCTGGGCGAACACGTCACGCAGTTCCAGCATGCGCTGGCGCGCATCGGCGGCGTAGCGGCTGTTCGGATAGCGGTCCACCACGATGTTGAAGTCCGAATACGCCTGGTGCGGCGTGGACAGGTCGCGGCGGCTGGCATCCAGCGACCATACGCGACGCAGGAAAACCGTACTGCGGTTGGAGTTGGCCAGGCCGCGCAGGTAGTACAGGTACGCGATGTTGCGGTGGGTCGGGTAGGTACGGATGAAGCGGTCGATGCTGGACACCGCGTCATCGTGCTTGCCGGCCTTGTACTGGGCGTAGGCGGTCTCGATCATCGCCTGCTCGGTGTACGGACCGTACGGATACTGGGCCACCAGGCGGCGGAAGCTGGCCTCGGCGCCGCTCCAGTTGCCGCCCTGCATCAGCTTGTGGCTTTTCTCGTACAGCTGTTCGACCGGCACGCCTTCATCGGGGCGATCACCCTTCTTGGCGCCGCGATGGCAGCCGGTGGCGGCGATGACCAGCACCAGCAGCAGGGCGGTGAGGCGGACGGGCGCGGAGAGCATGGCGGAGCGTCGGATCATGGGGTCGAGGCGGGACGCGGCTGGAATACGAAGGGTCGATGATAGCCTAGTGTCCTGTCCAGCGACTGAAACCGGCCGCCGGGACCCCAAAATTTCAAAGAATGCCCCCTGCCATGTCTGAACAACCCTCTGAATCGGCCCGCCAGGCCATCGTCCCCGACACCGCTGCCGGGCGCCGTTTCGACGCCGTCGTGGCCGAACTGTTCCCCGAATACTCGCGTTCGCGCCTGACCGAATGGATCAAGGCCGGGGAGGTGCTGCTGGACGGTGCCCAGGTGCGCCCGCGCGATCCGCTGCGCGGCGGCGAGGTGGTGACCCTCAACGTGGTACTGGAAACCCAGACCGACGCCCAGCCGGAGGACATTCCGCTGGACGTGCTGTTCGAGGACGAGCACCTGCTGGTGATCAACAAGCCGGTCGGCCTGGTGGTACACCCGGGTGCGGGCAACCACAGCGGCACCCTGGTCAACGCCCTGCTGTTCCGCGACCCGTCGGTGGCGGTGCTGCCGCGCGCGGGCATCGTGCACCGCCTGGACAAGGACACCAGCGGCGTGATGGTGGTGGCCAGGACCCTGGAAGCGCAGACCGCGCTGGTCGAGCAGCTGGCGGCACGTGACGTGCACCGCCAGTACCTGGCCATCGTGATGGGCGCGCTGGTGGCCGGTGGTACTGCCGATGCCCCGATCGACCGCCACCCGCGCGACCGCCTGAAGATGGCCGTGCGCGAGGACGGCAAGGAAGCGGTGACCCACTACCGCCTGCGCGAGCGCTTCCGGGCACACACCGCGCTGGAGTGCCGCCTGGAAACCGGCCGTACCCACCAGATCCGCGTGCACATGGCGCACGTGCGCCATCCGATCATCGGCGACCCGCTGTATGGCGGCGCGCTGAAGCTGCCCAAGGGCGCCAGCGACGAGCTGGTGGCGGCGCTGCGCGGCTTCAAGCGCCAGGCCCTGCACGCCGAGACCCTGGAGTTCATGCACCCGATCACCGGTGAACCGGTGCGCAACACCGCGCCGGTGCCGGAGGACATGCTGCACCTGATGAAGGTGCTGCGCGAAGACAGCGAAGCCTTCGCCGCACGCGAGCGGGACCGCTGGTGATGGCCGCCGCGCTGCCGTTGCTGCAGGCCGACTGGCCGGCGCCCGCAGGCGTCCACGCGCTGACCACGCGCAGGCACGGCGCGGGCATCTCGCCGGCGCCGTTCGCGCAGTTCAACCTGGGCAACCGGCACGCGGCAGATGGTGATACCCCGGCGAACGTGGAGCACAACCGCCAGCTGCTGCAACAGGGGCTGGCGCTGCCGTCGGCGCCGCACTGGCTGCGCCAGGTGCACAGCAGCACCGTGCTGCGATTCGATGCACCGCCGGTGCCCGGCGCGAGCGAGCCGGTGGCCGACGCGGCGGTAACCTCGGTGCCGGGCGTGGTGCTGGCGATCCTGACCGCCGACTGCCTGCCGGTGGTGTTTGCCGCCGCCGATGGCAGCGAGGTGGGCGCGGCCCACGCAGGCTGGCGTGGCCTGGCCGACGGCATGCTGGAAGCCACGGTGGCCGCCATGCAGACGCCGCCGGCGCAGCTGCGGGCCTGGCTGGGCCCGGCGGCGGGGCCGGCCGACTACGAAATCGGCGAGGAGGTCTACCACGCCTTCGTCGGTCACGATCCGGCGGCCGAAGCAGCGTTCGTGGCGACGCGCCCGGGTCACTGGAAGGTCGACCTGTTCGCGCTGGCCCGCCAGCGCCTGCAGGCGGCGGGCATGGACCCGGCGCAGGTCCATGGCGGCACAGTGTCGACCATGGCCGATCCGGACCTGTATTCGCACCGGCGCGACCGTCGCACCGGGCGCATGGCAACCCTGGCCTGGATCGCGCCCTGACTCCGCCGCTGTTCGCGCGTGTGCTGGGGCCGGCCTTCGCCACCCTGGCAGGACCGGTGCAGGCGCTGCATACCGCGCCGTTGCCGTGCCGCTATGGGGGGCAGGCGCGCATCGTGAGGGGGAGGCACTGGCTGGTGCCGCTGCTGGCTGCGTTGGCGCGGTTGCCAAACGACGGTGAAGCCCTCCCAACCGAAGTGGCGTTCAGTGCACACGGGCAGGGCGAGCAATGGGCGCGGCGTTTTGGCCGTTGGCCGATGGTGTCGCGGCTGTGGGCGCACGAAGGGCTTCTGCGCGAGCAGTTGGGCGCGGTGCGCTTCGAATTTGATCTGCAGGCCCGCGAGGGTGGCATCGACTGGTCGGTGCGGCGGGTCTGGGCGTTCGGGCTGCTGCCGCTGCCGACGCGTTGGTTTGGCGGTGTGCGCTGCCGTGAAACCTGGCAGGGCGAGCGCTACACTTTCCTGGTCGATGTGACGCTGCCCTGGGCCGGAGCCCTGATCCGCTATGAAGGCTGGCTCGAACCACAGTGACGGCGCCGCCGAGACTGGCAGCGCGGTGATCGTGTTCGACGGCGTGTGCGCCCTGTGCAACCGGTGGGTGCGCTTCCTGCTGCGCTTCGACCGCAGGGGGCGCTATCGCTTTGCGGCGATGCAGGGCGCACAGGGCAGCGCGATGCTGCGCGCGCACGGGCTGGATCCGCAGGACCCGATGTCGTTCCTGCTGCTGGACGCGCAGGGTGCCTGGACCGATACCGATGCGATCCTGCGCGTACTGGCCGGGCTGGGCGGCGCATGGCGCCTGGCCGGCGTGCTGCGGCTCGTGCCGCGCGGCTGGCGTGATGCGGCGTATCGCGCGCTGGCACGCAACCGCTACCGCTGGTTCGGGCGGCATGACACCTGCCATCTACCAGCACCGGAGCAGGCCGCGCGGTTCCTGGATTGATCGCCTGTCTTTTGTAGAGTCGAGCCATGCTCGACTTGCTTTTTTCTCCTGCCAATAGCAGTCGAGCATGGCCCGGCTCTACAGGAACGCGTGCTTCAACCCTCCAGCGCGTCCAGGTAGCTGCGGCGCCAGTGGTTGATGTCGTAGGTGCGCAGGTGCTCCATCATCGCGTGCCAGCGCTCCTTGCGCCTGCTCAGCGGCATCGTCGCTGCGGTGGCGATGGCATCGGCCACGCCGTCCAGATCGTGCGGGTTCACCAGCAGTGCCTGCTTCAGTTCGTCGGCGGCGCCAGCCAGCAGTGACAGCACCAGCACGCCCGGATCCTCCGGGTCCTGCGAGGCCACGTATTCCTTGGCCACCAGGTTCATGCCATCGCGCAGCGGCGTGACCAGGCCGACCGCCGCCGCCCGGTAGAAGCCGGTGAGCGTGGCATGGGTGAAGTTCTGGTTGACGTACCGCAGCGGCGTCCAGTCCGGCTCGGCATGGCCGCCGTTGATGTGGCCAGCGATCTGCTCCAGCTGGCTGCGCAGCTGCCGGTACTCGGTGACATCACCGCGCGAGACCGGGGCGATCTGCAGGTAGGTCAACGAGCCGCGCTGGTCAGGGTGGCGCTGCAGGTAGCGCTCGAAGCCAAGGAAGCGCTCGGGGAGGCCCTTGGAATAGTCCAGGCGATCCACGCCGATTGCCAGCTGGCGGTCGCGCAGGCTGGCGCGAAGATTCTTCACGGCGGTCTTGGTGGCGGCTGTGCCGGCCTGGCGTGCGATCAGCTCGGTGTCGATGCCGATCGGGAAGGCTGCTGCACGGAAGCGGCGCCCGCCCGGCGCTTCCAGCTCGCCGTTGTCGAGCACGCGCCCGCCGCCGAACAGGCGCAGGTAAGTCTGGAAGCGATCGGCATCGCGCTGGGTCTGGAAGCCGACCAGGTCGTAGGCGTACAGCGCGGAGAACAACCGCAGATGATCGGGCATCGCCTGCAGCAGGTCGGCCGACGGCATCGGGATGTGCAGGAAGAAGCCAATGCGGCAGCCGATGCCGCGCTCGCGCAGCAGTGCGCCGAGCGGGATCAGGTGATAGTCATGGATCCAGACGATGTCATCCTCGCGCAGCAATGGCGCGAGCTTGTCGGCGAACAGCGCATTGACCTTGTGGTAGGTCTCGCGGGTACCGCGGTCATAGTCGACCAGATCCAGGCGGAAGTGCAGCAGTGGCCACAGCGTGCGGTTGGCAAAGCCGTTGTAGTAGCCATCGACCTCGCGCTTGCTCAGGTCCATGGTGACGTAGTCGATGTCACCGTCCTTCTGCCGGTGCAGCGTGCCGCTGCCTTCCTTTACGGTCTTGCCGCTCCAGCCGAACCACAGGCCGCCGCGCTCCTTCAGGGCGGCCAGCAGGCCGACCGCCAAGCCGCCTGCGCGGTTCTCGCCGGGCACGGCCACACGGTTTGATACCACGACCAGACGACTCACGATGCCTCCTGCCAGGACCGCGACAGGCGCATCGCGGCGGTGATCAGGCCGACATGCGAATAGGTCTGCGGGAAGTTGCCCCAGGCCTCGCCGCTGTCGAAGGCCAGATCCTCCGACAGCAGGCCCAGGTGGTTGCGCTGCTTCAGCAGCAGCTCGAACATCTCGCGTGCTTCATCCATGCGCCCGATCGCCGCCAGCGCATCGATGTACCAGAACGTACAGATGGTGAAGCTGGTTTCCGGTTCGCCGAAGTCATCCGGCGCGACGTAGCGGTACAGCGAATTGCCGTGCTTGAGGTCGCGGCCGATGGCATCGACGGTGGCAATGAACCGTGCGTCCATTGCGTCGATGAAGCCGATGTCGGCCAGCAGCAGCAGCGAGGCATCCAGGCGATGGCCGCCGAAGGTATCGGTGAAGTGGCCCAGCTCCTCGCTCCAGGATTCGGCCATGATGCGGGCGTGGATGGTGTCGGCGCGCTCGCGCCAATAGTGTGCGCGGTCATCACGCTTCAGGCGCACGGCGATCTTGCACAGGCGGTCGCACGCAGCCCAGCACATCGCGCTGGTGTAGGTGTGCACTTCGGTGCGGCCGCGGAATTCCCACAGGCCGGCATCGGGGACGTCGTGCAGGGCGAAGGCCTGTTCGCCCAGGGGTTCCAGGCGGGCAAACGTGTGCGCGTCGCCGGGATCCTGCAGGCGACGGTCAAAGAACAGCTGCGTGGACGCCAGCACCACGCTGCCGTACACGTCGTGCTGGCGCTGAACCCAGGCCAGGTTGCCGCGGCGCACCGGGCCCATGCCGCGGTAGCCGGACAGGCTGGGCACTTCGTCTTCGTCCAGCTTGGCTTCAAAGCCGATGCCATACAGCGGCTGCAGCGTGCCGTCGGTGGTGGCCAGGTTGAAGATGTAGCCGAGGAACTGTTCCATCGTGCGCGTTGCGCCGAGACGGTTCAGCGCCCGCACCACGAAAGCTGCGTCACGCAGCCAGCAGTAGCGGTAGTCCCAGTTGCGCACGCTGCCGGGCGCTTCCGGAATGGAGGTGGTCATCGCCGCGATGATCGCGCCGCTGTCCTCGTACTGGCACAGCTTCAACGTGATCGCACTGCGGATCACCGCGTCCTGCCATTCCAGTGGAATGGACAGGTAGCGCACCCATTCGCGCCAGTAGTCGCGGGTGCGCTGGAAGGCTTCCTGCACGTAGCCGCTGATCGAGCGGTTGAGCGATTCGTCCACGCCCAGGATCAGGTGGACGGGATGGCTGAGCACGAACGGCAGGCCGTCGCGCACGAAGCGCACCGGCACGTCGGTGGTCAGCCGCAGCACGTGCTCGGGCAGGATCCAGCGCACATGGTTGCTGCCCCAGGTGGACTCCGGCACGCGCGCGCCCCAATCGGCCAGCGGGCGGGCGCGTACGGTGATGCGTGGGCTACCGGCCAGCGGGCGCACCTGGCGGATCAGGCTGACCGGCCGGTAGAAGCGGTCGTTCTGGCGCCAGCGGGGCGCGAAGTCGAGGATCTCCAGTTCGCCGCCGTGCGTGTCGCGCAGGACGGTGCGCAGGATCGCCGTATTGGTCAGGTACTCCTGCTCGCTGCTGGCGAAGTCTTCCAGCTCGATGGCGAAGTCACCACCGGTCTGCTGGTTGGGGCCGAGCAGGGCACAGAAGGTGGGGTCGCCGTCGAAGGTGGGCAGGCAGCTCCAGACAACGCGGGCACGTTTGTCGACCAGGGCGCCGAAGCTGCCGTTGCCGACCACGCCCAGATCAAGATCGGGTTGGGTCATCACGCGGTACATCTCGGTTGCGGCCGTGGGGGGGCCGGGTCAATAGGCATTCTCACGCAGCCAGGCGTGCACGCTGCGTATGTCGGGCAGCGCGAACACGGCCACGCTGGGTTCGCGTTCGCCCACCAGCACGCTCCAGCCATGCTGGCCGTTGGCAGCGTCGAAGCCGAATTCGTCGGTGAGGTCGTCACCGAGGAAGACGGGCAGGCGGCCACGGAAGGGCAGGTACTGCATCATCCTCCGCACCGCACGGCCCTTGTCGCTGCCAACTGGGACGAACTCGACCACGTGGTCGCCGGGTTGCAGGCGGTAACTGGAACGGCCGCGCACGTGGCGGTCGGCGAAGGCGCGCACATCGCTGGCGGCGTGCGGCGCGCCGCGCCAGTGCAAAGCCAGGCCGACACCCTTGTCTTCCACCAGCACGCCGGGGTGGCCATGGGCGAAGCGCATCGCCTGGTGCTGCAGCGCGTGCAGCCACTCGGCGGTGTCGTCGTCGTGCTCCTCGCGCAGCACACGACCGTCCTCGCCGCGCAATTCATGGCCATGCAGGCCCGCGGCAGGCAGTTGCAGGGGAGCGAACAGTTGATCGAGCTGCTCAAGCGGGCGACCACTGACCAGTGCCACGGCACCTTCCAGGCGGTCGCTGATGCGGCCGATGGCGTCGCGCACATCCGGCAGCAGCTGCACGGCATCCGGGCGTGCAGCGAATTCGATCAGGGTGCCATCGACATCGAGGAACAACGCACAGGCGTCGTCCAGCAATGGCGGTGGCGGACGCAGGGGGAGCGGTTCAGCCATGCGGCCCACCTTGCCAGCGTGGGCGTGTACGTGGGGTCGAGGGCAGGCTACGGATCAGCTTCGGTGGGTGCCGACCGTTGGTCGGCTCGGCAGGTCAGCCTGCATCCAGCCCAAACAGCGCGGACCAACGGTCCGCACCCACCCAATGCGATCAGAACGTATAGCGGACGCGGCCGTAGTAGTACGCGCCGTTGCTGCCGATCGGCGACAGCACGTCATACGGCAGGTTGCCGAAGTAGTGGATATCGCTGTTGGATCGATCCGGGTAGTTGTCGGTCAGGTTCTGGCCGCCGATGGCCACGCTCCAGCGCGGAGTGATGCGGTATTCGACCTCCGCGTCCAGCTGCCACTCGGCCTGGTAGGTCTGGCGCGGGATGTAGCCATCACCGAAGTTGAACACGCGGGTGGCGCTGCCGTAGCGGTTCACCCGGCTGCTCAGCGACCAGTGGTCGTTGCTCCAGGCAGCCGAGAAACTGCCACGTGTACGCGGTGTGGCATCGGTCAGCGTGTTGGTCTCTTCAATCGCGAACAGCACATAATCCGGGTCCAGCGCCTGCAGCTGGGCCGGCGTGGCCAGCACGTTCTTCAGCGTGGTCTTGGTATATGCATAGGTGCCGGTCAGCAGCAGCTGGCCATCGCCCAGCGACTGGCGCCAGTTGGTGACCAGCTCGGCGCCGCGGGTGCGGGTATCGGCGGCGTTGACGAAGAAGCTGGCGCTCTGCAGGCCGCTGACGCCGTAGTTGGCGGCCACGTAGTCGGTCAGTGCATCGCCGGTGATGCTCTCCGACAGCGCGATGCGATCGTCGATGTCGATCTGGAAGAAGTCCAGTGACAGGTCGAAGTGCTCGCCAATTCGGCTGGTGAAGCCCAGCGAGGTATTGATCGACTTTTCCGGTTTCAGGTTCTGCGCACCCAGGCCACGTGCGATCGGATTGTTGACCGACAACAGGCGGCCCTGCACCAGCTGGCCGCCAGCGTTGTAGCCGGTGGAAGTGGATTCGTAGCCGATCTGTGCCAGCGACGGCGCACGGAAGTTGTTGGAGATGGCACCGCGCAACGCGAACGCCGGGGTGAATTCGTAGCGCAGGCCGAGCTTGCCGGTCAGTTCGCCACCGAAATCGTCGTTGTGCTCGTAGCGCGCGGCCAGATCGGTGGAGAACTTCTCACCGAACTGGCTGGACAGGCTGGCGTAGGCGCTGGCCACGTCGCGCGACAGGGTGGCGGCGTCCTGTGGGGTCAGGCCGCCACCGGCCTGCGAACCGGTCGGGCGGTCGGTGTACGGGCCCGCCGCATAGCTGGCCGGGTCGCCGGGGCGGGTCTGGTAGCGCTCATGGCGCGCTTCCACGCCCAGGCCCAGCGTGTGGCTGATGCTGTCGCTCTGGGTGAACACGCGGCTCAGGTCGAGGTTGCCCACGGTCTGCGCGTACTCGTAGTCGGCGGTCTTGAAGCGGGTCGGGCTGGTCGGGCCCAGCGACGCGTTGAGCGAATCACGCAGGCGGTAGGTGAAGTCGTTCTGGCCGTAATCCAGGCTGCCGTCGTAGCTCCACTCGCCCCACTGGCCGCGCACGCCGGCCACGGCCTGTACGTCGCGGTTCTCGCCTTCGGAGATCGGTCGGTAGCCGTTCGGATAGACCTGCTTCCAGTTGGCATCGCCATCGGGATAGCGGAAGTAGTTGGCGCCTTCGGTATCGCGCTGGTTGAAGGTGCCGAACGCGTAGAACGTCGAGGTCTGGCCCACCGGAATCTCGGTGTTCAGCCACAGGTTGATGTCCTTGCTCTTGCCATCGCCCAGGACGTAGTTGCGCTTGCCCTGCAGTGCCAGGTTGCCCGGGGTCTGGTCCCACGGCGGAATCTGGTCGAAGCCGGCGCGGTTGGTGCCGTTGCGGTGCTTGTATTCCAGGCCGACGCGCAGGAAGCCACCGTCTTCGCCCAGCGAGGTGCCGACCTTGGCGCTGATGTTGCCGGTCTGGCCATCGGTGAGGGTGCGGCCGATCGGCTGGAGGTCGGTGTGGTTGGCCCCGTAGCTGGCCTCGATCTCGCCACCGTCGCCGCCGTTGTCGAGGATCACGTTGATCACGCCGGCCACGGCGTCCGATCCGTACAGCGCACCGGCGCCGTCGCGCAGCACTTCGATGCGCTTGATCGCGCTGACCGGGATCGCATTGAAATCGACCGGGGTGGTGCCCTTGCCGATCTTGCTGTCGGTGTTGACCAGTGCGGTGTGGTGGCGACGCTTGCCGTTGACCAGTACCAGCACCTGGTCCGGCGACAGGCCGCGCAACTGCGCGGCGCGCACATGGTCGGCGCCACCGGAGTTGGACTGGCGCGGGAAGTTGAACGACGGCAGCAGCGCCTGCAGCGCGCTGCCCAGTTCACCGTTGACCACGCCGGCCTTGCGGATGTCCTCGGCGGTGAGCACGTCCACCGGCGAGGTGGATTCGAGCACGGTGCGGTCGGCGGCACGGGTGCCGGTGACGATCACCGTGTCCAGGTTGGTGGCGTCCTGGGCCAGGGCCGGGACGGCGGCGGAGGAAAGCGCGAGGGCGATGGCGAGGCCGAGCGGCGACGCGGGCAGGCGGGCGGACATGGGGTCTCCAGCAACAACGACGGCGGGGAAGGGGGGAGATAGTTTCACTTACATCCATCCGGATGAAGCGATATATTATCTTCGCGTGATGGCCGGTGCCGATGCAAGTCCCTGCCGGTCCGGCATGAGCAGATGCCCAGTTGGCATCAGCACGCCGGGCCAGTGGCGCTGTACGCTGCCGGCTCGCCTTGTCCCCCCTTCCCCGGAGCTGTACCGATGAAACACCTTGGCCTCGTCTTCGCCGTGCTGCTGGCCACCAGTGGCTGCGCCAGCCTCTCTTCGCAGGCGCCCAGCGCCTATGCCACGGCCACTACCGCCGAACTGAAGGGCGATGCTGCACGCCCGTCCGCCGGCCACGGCTGGGTGCGCAGCGAGCTGTACTTCGGCGTGGGCGAGGAGCAGGGCGCCGGCAACCGCCCGCAGGCCGATACCATCAGCGAGGCGCAGTGGCGCACCTTCCTGGACAAGGAGGTGACCCCGCGCTTCCCGGATGGCCTGACCGTGTTCGATGCCTATGGCCAATGGCTTTTCCGCGGTGATGCCTCGCCCAACCGTCTGCGCACCAAGGTGCTGGTGGTGCTGCACGAGGACACCCCGCAGCGCCGCGTCGACATCGAAGCGATCCGCCTGGCGTGGAAGCAGCAGACCAGGCATCAATCGGTGCTGTGGTCGCGGCAGCCGGTCGAGGTATCGTTCTGAGTTGAAGGTGCCGCCGCGGTGCCGCAGGGAGCAATGATGAATTGCAGGGAATGCGTGCTGGGCCTGGTGCTGGCGGGAGTGCTGGCACCGTCGGCGCAGGCAAGTGGCGACGACGGCGAAACGCTGCGGTTCCAGGTGGCCGCGCACGTGCAGGCGCATGCCGATCCGCAGCAGGACGGCAGCATCGTGGTGCAGCTGTCGCCGTCGGGAAAGCGCCAGACGCTGGCGGGCGCGGCCGATGCCGACGGCAATTCGCGCTGGTCGCTCGAAGATGTCGATTTCGATGGCTACCCGGAACTGGTCGCGCGCGCCTCGGTGGGCATGGTCAACGAAGCGGTGACGGTGTACCGCTTCGATCCGGCCAGTGCAGGGTTCCGCGCGCTGCAGGCCGACACCCACGGCAAGGACAGTTGCGGTGACCTGATGGGGCTGACGGTCGATCGTCCGAGCCGTACCCTGACCAGCAGCTGCCGCAGTGGCCCGATGTGGTACACCGACCAGTACCGGTTTGCAGGCGCGAAGCTCCATCTGTACCGCTCTGAGAGCGTGCTGATGCTGGGCGATACCTTGAACGCCGCGCTGCAGTGGGAACAGACCGATGAGCAGGGCCCGCTGGCGGTCTGGCGCACCTACGATGCCGCCGGCCGTGTGCTGGAAAGTGCCATCGCCGATGGCCTGGGTGCACCGCCGGATGGGCCGCTGCGTGGCCAGCAGGCCACCGTGGTACCCGCGCGGCTGTTCCTGTTCGACCGGCCCGGCGCATCCAGCTCCAGGCGTTACCTGGTGCAGGGAGACCGCGTGGAGATGCTGGATGAACAGGAGGGTTGGCTGAAGGTGCGGTATCACAACCCGAAAAGCGGCGCGGTGGAGGGCTGGATCAACGTCAACGATTGACGAGACGTCTACCCGCAGTTTGCACATCGAGGCAATGGGCAACTTGCCCACGGGGGCATCACTTCATCAGGTCTAGCCTCGGACGTTCCCCCGTTCGAGGATGTATCCGATGAGCAAGCGCGTGGCCGAAATCGTGGTGGACGCCCTGCAGCAGGCTGGTGTCCGCCGTTGCTACGGCATCGTGGGCGATACGCTCAACCATGTGACCGATGCGATGCATGGCAGCGAGATCGCCTGGGTGCACGTGCGCCATGAAGAAGTGGCAGCGTTCGCCGCCGGCGCCGATTCGCTGGTGAGCGGCGAGTTGACCGCCTGTGCGGGCTCCTGTGGTCCCGGTGGCCTGCACTTCATCAACGGTGTGTTCGAGACCAACCGCAACCGTGCACCGATGGTGCTGATCGCCAGCCAGGTGGTGACCAGCGAGCTGGGCATGGAATTCCCGCAGGAAGTGGATTTCAAGGCGGTCTATGGCAGCTGCACGGTGTTCTGCGAGCAGGTGCACAGCCCGGAGCAGGCGCGACGCGTGGTGGCCCTGGCCTGCCAGGCGGCGATCAGCCGGCGTGGCGTGGCGGTAGTGATCCTGCCGGCCGACATCAGCCAGGCTGAGGTGAAGCACGATGTGCCGTTCTCGGTGCACTATGCCCAGCCGGTGCTGCGCCCGTCCGACGCCGAACTGCAGCGCATTGCCGAGCTGCTGGGGCAGGGCAAGCGTATCGGCATCTATGCCGGTGCCGGTTGCCAGGGCGCGCACGCGCAGCTGCTGGAACTGGCCCGGCGCCTGCAGGCGCCGGTTGCGCATACTTCGCGCGCCAAGGATTTCGTCGAGCCGGACAACCCGTACAACATGGGCATGACCGGCATCTTCGGCATCGAGTCTGGCTTCCACACGCTGATGGAGTGCGACACGCTGCTGCTGCTCGGCGCCGACTTCGCCTGGGGCCAGTTCTACCCGGACAAGGCCACGATCATCCAGGTCGACCGCGATGGCAGCCACCTCGGCCGCCGCCACCCGGTGAACCTGGGCGTGGTCGGTGACATCGCCCCGACGCTGGATGCGTTGCTGCCGATGTTGCCGCCGCGCGAGGACAGCAGTTTCCTGGACGAATGCATCGAGCATCGCGACAAGGCGCTGAAGAAGCGCGAGCAGGAAGAACAGCCGGGCGAGGGCGAGCTGATCCACCCGCAGCATCTGACCGCGCTGCTGTCGAAGTACGCCAGCGACGATGCGCTGTTCACCGCTGACGGCGGCTCGCCGATGGTCTGGGTGCTGCGGCATATCCGCGTCAACGGTCGCCGCCGCACGCTGACCAGCCTGCTGCACGGCACGATGGCCAATGCAATGCCGCAGGCCCTGGGCCTGCAGAAGGCGTTCCCCGGCCGGCAGGTGATTTCGCTGTCCGGCGATGGTGGCCTGGCGATGCTGCTGGGTGACCTGCTGACCGCGGTGCAGGAAAACCTGCCGATCAAGGTGGTGGTGTTCAACAATCGCTCGCTGAACTTCGTCGAGCTGGAGCAGAAGGTGGAAGGCCTGCTGGACAACTACACCGACCTGAAGAACCCGGACTTCGGGCGCCTGGCCGAGGTGATCGGCTTCCACGGCCGCACGGTGACCCGTAGTGAGGATCTGGAGGAAGCGGTGCAGGATTTCCTGGCCCAGCGCGGCCCGGCACTGCTGGACGTGCACACCAGCCGCGCAGAGTTGGTGATGCCGCCGCAGATCGAGGCCAAGCAGGTCGCCGGCACGGCGCTGTACGCGGCCAAGGCGGTGTTGAATGGCCGCTTCGACGACGTGAAGCATCTGCTGGTGGACAATTTCCTGAAGAAGTAGGGGGGGAGTCGATGCAGGGCTGCGCCCTGCACCCGCCGAAACCACGGCAACCGCCGATGCAAGGTCAAAAGCAGGTTTGCCGTGAGTAGGCGGGGTGGGTCCGGTTGCGGGGGGCGCTGCAAGTACGTCCATGCAAGCTCGGTCGCCGCTTGCTCGTGTGCGCAATCCTGCGCACACGGCAAGACCGGGGTTGGGCGTCCTGCCCAACCCGCCCGAGGCATGCCTCGGGCCCATGCGGCTCACGCCCCCGCAACCGGACCCACCCCGCCTTAGACAGATCATCGCGATCTGCCGGTAGATCCACGCCATGCGTGGATAGCGTGGAAATGATCGAATTGTTCTTGTAGAGCCGAGCCATGCTCGGCTCAGAGGCTTGGCGTACAGCAGCCGAGCATGCGCTCGGCGCTACAACGAGAGCCTGCCTTTGCTTTTGATCTTTTGATTCTTTCCGTGGCTGGCACGCGCAGGAAATTGTCAGGGGCCGGTCGGGTAGGCTGCGCAGGGGCGTGAGCCGCAAGGATGCGGCGACCGAGCTTACAGGGACGTACTTGCAGCGCCCCCTGCGTAGCCTACCCGACCGGCCCAACTGGCAATGCCAGTCGACTAACAGTCGACTCTACCCGCGCCCAGCCACGAGGGGCCCCGCCGTTGGCTGGAACCCATCATTCCACGACGGAATTGGCGCGCCGGCCCCGCTGGGCCTACCATCGGCGGTCCCCACCCCCACCGCCCCTTCCATGTCCGCTCCCGCTTCCGCCGCACCGCGTCGCTGGTTCGTCGCCGGTGACTTCAACGGCTTCTTCGGCCTGGTCGTCGACAACCTCTCCATCCTCGGCTTCATCGCCATGGCCCTGGTCGGGATCTTCCAGTTCCCCGCCGACGTGGTGTTCGGCCGCATGTTCCCCGGCACCGCCTTCGGCGTGCTGGTCGGCAACCTGCTGTACACCCTGATGGCACGCCGGCTGGCCGCGCGTACCGGCCGCGACGACGTCACCGCCATGCCGCTCGGTCTGGATGCACCGACCAGCATCGGCATGGCGCTGCTGGTGCTCGGCCCGGCCTTCATCGCTTTCAAGCAGCAGGGCATGGACCCGCACGCGGCGGGCATCGCCACCTGGCAGCTGGGCATGGCGGCGCTGGTCATCATGGGCGTGCTCAAGTTCGTGCTGTCGTTCTTCGGTGAAGCGGTCACCCGCGCGCTGCCGCGTGCCGCGCTGCTGGGTTCCATCGCCGGCATCGCGCTGGTGCTGATGGGCCTGCTGCCGCTGCTGGAAACGCTGCGCTCGCCGCTGGTCGGCTTCACCACGCTGGGCCTGCTGCTGTATGTGCTGATCGCCAAGGGCAAGTTGCCGGTGCGTGGCCCGGGCGTGCTGCTGGCCTTCGTGTTCGGTACCGTGCTGTATTACGGCCTCGGTCTGGCCGGGCTGGGTGCGCCGGGCTTTCATGTGCCGGCGTGGGTGCCGCCGCAGGTGGTGCTGCCGCTGCCGACGCTGGGCTTCCTCGACGGCCTGCCCACCGCGATGACCTACCTGCCGCTGCTGCTGCCGTTCGGCCTGCTGATGGTGGTCGGTGGCATCAACGTATCCGAAAGCGCGCGTGCGGCCGGCGATGACTACCGCACCCGCGACATCCTGCTGGTGGAAGCGGTGGCCACGCTGGTGGCCGGTGTGTGTGGCGGCGTCGCGCAGACCACGCCGTACATCGGCCAGCCCGCCTACAAGCACATGGGCGCGCGCAGCGGCTATACGCTGCTGACCGGCCTGTTCGTCGGCATCGGCGGCATGCTCGGCATCATCTCCGGGCTGGTGCAGTGGCTGCCGCTGGCGGTGCTGGCACCGATCATCGTGTACGTGGCCATCGACATCACCACCCAGGCCTTCCAGGCCACGCCGCGCCACCATACCGGCGCGATGGTGTTCGGTTTCCTGCCGTCTGTGGCCTACCTGCTGGCGATCAAGGCACCCGGCTGGATCGCGCCGGACCAGCTGCCGCAACTGCTGACGAAGCTCGACGGCCACGGCCTGCCGGAGCTGGCGGTGATCTTCACTCTCGGCAACGGCTTCATCATCACGTCGATGCTGTGGATCTCGGCCGTGGCGGCGATGGTCGATGGCCGCCTGCGCCGGGCCTGCGGGTTCCTGCTGGTGGCGGCGTTGCTGACGCTGTTCGGGCTGATCCACTCGGTGGATCCGCGCGGTGGCATCTATCTGCCGTGGGAACTGGAAGGATTGGCGCGCATCATCAGCTGGCAGTTCGCGGGCGCCTACGTGGCGCTGGCGGTGCTGCTGGGATTGTTGTCACTGCAGAAACAGCCGGTGAAGCCGCTGGGCGATCGCACCGATCATTGACCGGTGACGCCGGGCATGGCCCGGCGCTACCGCTCCTTCCACTTCTGGTGCTCTGTAGAGCCGAGCCTGCGCTCGGCTGCTCTGAGCCGAGCATGGCTCGGCCCTACAGGGGCGTGTTGCAGGCGGCGAATGATCACAGCGCGCTCTGCCGGCCAGCGGCTGGCACTACCGTTCGGCGTCCAGTTCCGGGTAGTGGCGGAAGATGCCGTTGGTGTTGAACGGCAACCGCCGCTCCGAGGCCAGATAGGCGGCGATGTTCGGCCGCTTTGCCACCCGCGCCTGCAGCGCACGCAGCAGGGGCACGGTGTGGGCCAGTGCCTGCATGCGGCGTGGAAACATGTAGTCCAGCCCGCTCAACAGCTGGAACAGCGACAGATCCACATACGAATGCTCGCGCAGTGCGTGGCGGCCACCGTTGGCGGCCAGCACCTGTTCGAAGTAGCCCAGGAACTTCGGCAGCCGCTCGCCGCGCAGGGACGCAGCGCGCGCCTTGGCTTCGGTCTTCTGTTCTTCGTAGTACTTCGACGCGGCGATCGGATGGTGGGTGTCGTGCACCTCGGCCACCAGATCGGCGATGGTCAGCTGCAGTTGCAGCGCCTGCATCCGCCGCGAGGCCGCCTGTGGCACCAGGTCCAGCGTCGGGCCGAGGAAATCCAGGATCGCCGCGACCTGCGCGATGACCTGGCGGCCGGCCTTCAGGAACGGCGGTGCAAAGGGCTGTGGCCCGTCACTGCTGCCATCCAGGAATGGCTGCATCACCGCATCGCCGTGCACCCGCGCCATGTCGATGTAGTCGGCGCCGGCATCCTCCAGCGCCAGGCGCACGAACTCGCCGCGGCCCTGGATGCCGGTCCAGTAATACAGCGCGTACTGCATGGCAGTGCCTCCACATGAAAAGACCCACAGCGTCGCGCGGGACATGCAAAGCAGGCGTGAGCGCGGTTCTGGTGCAGGCCGAACCCGAACGGCAGCGGAACAGGTGGGGAACCCGCTGGAATCAGTGGGGTCCCACCTTGTCCATGCGTGTGAAACGAGGTGCTGCATCATGCAGAGTGGAAAGGCGGTATGGCCCTGGGTGTTGGGCGTGGTGGTGATCGGTTGCGCGGGCGGTTGGTTGTTCCGCGATCAGCTGAAGCGCCTGGCCGACGGTGTTTCGGTGCCGGTGCACTCAACCCCCGCCAGCACCAGCGCACCGCCGCAACCGCAGGCGGCCGCGGACCCCGCGCCAGCACCGCCGCCGATCAGGCATCCGCTGGACACCGAGGCCGCCGCTGACCCGGCGCTGCCCAAGTTGGCCGACAGTGATGCGGCTGCCTGGGGCGCATTGAGCCAGCTGTTCCAGGGCGAGGGGCCGATGACCCTGCTGCTGCGCGATCACCTGATCCAGCGCCTGGTCACCCAGGTCGACAACCTGGACAAGCCAAGCGTGCCGCCGACGGCGCTGGCCGCACGGCCGCTGCCGGGCAACCTGCAGGTCGAGCCTGGCGAGGGCGGGGAACGCATCGCGGCAAGCAACTCGGCACGTTATGCGCCCTATGTGCAGGCTTTCACTGCGCTGGATCCGGCGGCAATGGCTACCGCGTACAAGCGCTTCTATCCGTTGATCCAGCAGGCCTACGTCGACCTGGGCCGGCCCGACGGATATTTCAATGATCGCCTGGTCGCGGTGATCGACCATCTGCTGGACACCCCGGAACTGGACCAGGCGCCTGCGGTACAGCGCGATGAGCGCGGCCGCTATCGCTTCGTCGATCCCACCCTGCAGTCACGCTCGATCGGGCAGAAGGCCCTGCTACGCATGGATCCTGCACAGGCGCGGGCGATCAAGCAGCAACTGCGGGCGATCCGCAGCGCGATCACCCGCTGAGCCCGTCCACCGTGCGGAACTGATCGGGATCAACGCGCCGACCACACGCGCTCCGGCATGCTGGCCGCAGGCTGACTGGCCCCGGGGTGCAGTCGCAGTCACCCTTGAAACCGGGTGGGGCAACCGCATCTTTCCAGCATTGCCGGCCCAGGCCGGCCCTGAAGACCGATGAGGATTCGCAATGCGGATGGACAAGCTCACCTCGCGTTTCCAGCAGGCGCTGGCAGACGCACAGTCGTTGGCCGTGGGCCGCGACAACAGCATCATCGAACCGGTTCACCTGTTCAGCGCGCTGCTGGACCAGCAGGGTGGCAGCACGCGCCCGCTGCTGGCCCAGGCCGGGGTGAACGTGCCCGTCCTGCGCGAGCGCCTGACCGAGGCGCTGGACGCACTGCCCAAGGTATCCGGCCAGGCCGGCAATGTCTCGATGGGCAATGATCTGGGGCGCCTGCTGAACCAGACCGACAAGCTGGCGCAGCAGCATGGTGACGCCTTCATTGCCAGCGAGTGGTTCGTGCTGGCGGCGCTGGACGATGGCGGCACGCTGGGCATGGCGCTGCGCGCCGCTGGTGCCGACAAGACGCGCCTGCAGGCGGCGATCGACAAGCTGCGTGGCGGCGAGAACGTGCAGTCGGAGAATGCCGAGGAACAGCGGCAAGCGCTGGAGAAGTACACCATCGACCTGACCGCGCGTGCCGAGAGCGGCAAGCTCGATCCGGTGATCGGCCGTGACGAGGAAATCCGTCGCACGATCCAGGTGCTGCAGCGCCGGACCAAGAACAACCCGGTGCTGATCGGCGAACCCGGCGTGGGCAAGACCGCAATCGTGGAAGGGCTCGCCCAGCGCATCATCAATGACGAAGTGCCCGAAGGCCTGCGCGGCAAGCGCGTGCTGTCGCTGGACATGGGCGCGCTGATCGCCGGCGCCAAGTTCCGCGGCGAATTCGAGGAGCGCCTGAAGGGTGTACTCAACGACCTGGCCAAGAACGAAGGCCAGATCATCCTGTTCATCGATGAACTGCACACCATGGTCGGCGCGGGCAAGGCCGACGGCGCGATGGATGCTGGCAACATGCTGAAGCCGGCGCTGGCGCGCGGCGAGCTGCACTGCATCGGTGCCACCACGCTGGACGAATACCGCAAGTACATCGAGAAGGATGCCGCGCTGGAGCGTCGTTTCCAGAAGGTGTTCGTGGGCGAGCCGTCGGTGGAGGACACCATCGCGATCCTGCGCGGCCTGAAGGAAAAGTACGCCGTGCACCACGGTGTGGAAATCACCGACCCGGCCATCGTGGCTGCAGCCACGCTGTCCAACCGCTACATCACCGACCGCCAGCTACCGGACAAGGCCATCGACCTGATGGACGAAGCCGCCTCACGCCTGCGGATGGAGATCGACTCCAAGCCGGAGGAGCTGGATCGCCTGGAACGCCGGGTGATCCAGCTGAAGATCCAGCGCGAGATGCTGAAAAAGGAGAAGGACGAAGCCTCGCGGCAGCGCCTAGCCGATCTGGAGAAGGACATCGATGCGCTGGAGCGCGAGTTCTCCGATCTCAATGAAATCTGGAAGTCGGAGAAGGCCGCGCTGCAGGGCGCAACCAAGATCAAGGAACAGGTCGAGCAGGCCAAGCTGGAGCTGGAAGCCGCGCAGCGCCGCCAGGATTTCGCCAAGATGAGCGAGATCCAGTACGGCCTGTTGCCACAACTGGAAAAGCAGCTGGCTGCGGCCCAGGAAGCCGAGCACAAGGACTTCAAGCTGGTGCAGGACCGCGTGACCGACGAGGAGATTGCCGAGGTCGTGTCGCGCTGGACCGGCATTCCGGTCAACAAGATGCTCGAAGGCGAGCGCGACAAGCTGTTGCGCATGGAAGAGGTGCTGCACAACCGCGTGGTCGGCCAGGAAGAAGCGATCAAGGTCGTCTCCGATGCCGTGCGCCGTTCGCGTGCGGGCCTGTCCGATCCGAATCGCCCGGCCGGCTCGTTCCTGTTCCTCGGCCCGACCGGCGTCGGCAAGACCGAGCTGTGCAAGTCGCTGGCCGAGTTCCTGTTCGACAGCGCCGACGCGATGATCCGCATCGACATGAGCGAATTCATGGAGAAGCACAGCGTCGCGCGCCTGATCGGCGCGCCTCCGGGCTATGTCGGCTACGAGGAAGGTGGCTACCTGACCGAGGCCGTGCGTCGCCGTCCGTACTCGCTGATCCTGCTGGACGAAGTGGAGAAGGCGCATCCGGATGTGTTCAACATCCTGCTGCAGGTGCTGGACGATGGCCGCCTGACCGATGGACAGGGCCGTACCGTGGACTTCCGCAACACCGTCATCGTGATGACCTCGAACCTGGGCTCGCACCAGATCCAGGACATGAGCACCGACGACAGCCCCGAGGCCTACACCCAGATGAAGGCGGCGGTGATGGGCGTAGTGCAGGCGCACTTCCGGCCGGAGTTCATCAACCGGCTCGACGACATCGTGGTGTTCCACCCGCTGGACAAGCAGCAGATCAAGCAGATCGCGCGCATCCAGATGCGCGGGCTGGAGAAGCGGCTGGCCGAGCGTGGGTTGAAGCTGGCGGTCTCCGATGCGGCGTTCGACCTGCTCGGCAACGTCGGCTTCGATCCGGTGTATGGCGCGCGCCCGCTGAAGCGCGCGATCCAGTCGCAGCTGGAAAATCCGCTGGCGCAGCAGATCCTGTCCGGCGCCTTCGTCAACGGCGACACCATCGAGGTTGGCAACGACGGCGGTCGCCTGGTGTTCGCCAAAGCGTGATTCACACGGGGCGCCGCCTGGCCGCGGCGCCCCGTTTCCTGCGAGGTATGCCGGGCCATGCCCGGCGCTCACTCAGAAGCGGTGCGTATAGCCGCTCATCAAGCCGAACTGGTTCGCCTTCTGCACGATCGGGCTGTCGGCGGCATCACCGAGCAGGCGCGTGCCTTCGGCCGAGATGTACCAGTTGCCGTTGCGGCCCACGCGGTGGCTCCACTTCAGGCCGACACCGGCACTGACCAGGCCGGCCTTTGGCTTGTGCTCGGCAAAGCCGGTACGCGCCGCCTGTTCCGGGCTGACGCCGTACCAGGTCTGCATGTAACCGCGGTTGCCGTAGTCGGTGGACACGCTGCCGCTGACCACGCCGCCGGCCAAGTCGAACAGCGGCATGCTCAGGTTCAGATGGATCTGCTGGGTGGCCAGGCCGTTCTCGGCCTTGTCCTCGTCCTTGCGGGTGAACTGCCAGGAGCCGCTCAGCACGGCTTCGCCCAGCGTATAACCAGCCGAGACGCCGACCAGGGGACGGGTATCGATATCACCCATGCCGCGCAGGAAGTCGGAACCGCCGAGCAGCGAGTCCTTTTCCTTGCGGATGCCGCTGGCGCCGACATACGCGCGCACGCGGGTGTGCTCGCCGATGGAGGTGCCCCAGCCAATGCCACTGGTGCCCAGAAACCAGCCACCGGGCGAGGTGACATCGAAGGACAGCGACGGCGTCGCACGATACTCCTCGCTGCCGCTGTAGCGCGGTGCCACGCCGCCACCGGCGGCGAGCTCGAAGGTCCAGCGGTCATCCTGGGCGTAGGCGGTCGGTGCGGCGAACAGCGGCAACAGGGCCAGGCAGAGCAGGGCGGGGGAACGGCGAAGCTGGGACATGGAAACTCTCGACAATGGGAGGAAGGCAGCGCGCGCATCCGGCGCGTGCTGCAGGGTCGCTAGCGTGGCGATACGCCGGCGACCGATCCGTCCGCAGTTGTGCGGGAGTTGTAATCAACTGTAATTGCGCCCGTGGGCGTTCAGCTGGCAGCCAGCGGCCAGTGCATTTCCAGGCGTGCGCCGCCCAACGTGGCGCGGCTGATGCGAAGCTCGCCGCCGTGGCGGACGGCAATGCGGCTGACAATGGCCAGGCCCAGGCCGAAGCCGCCGGTATCGCGGCTGCGGCTGTCATCCAGGCGGGTGAACGGGCGCATCACCTTCTCCCGATCGGCTTCGGCGATGCCGGGGCCATCGTCATCCACGCGCAGGCAGGCGCGGCCGCCGACACCGACCAGCGAGACTTCCACCTGCGAGCGCGCATGGCGCAGCGCATTGCCGACCAGGTTGCTCAGTGCCAGCTGCAGCAGGCGCGGCTCGGCATCCACCCGTGGCAATGCACTGGGTTGCACGCGCAGGACCACGCCGGCGCGTTCGGCATCACGGCGTGCATCGGCCAGACAGGCCTGCAGCCAGTCGTTGGCTTCGATGCGCTGCATCGGCTCGCCTTCGCTGGGATGCTCCAAGCGCTCATACGCCAGCAGTTCGCTGACCAGCCGGTTGAGCTCGGCCAGATCGCCGTGCAGGCCCTGTGCCAGCCGTTCGCGGCGTTCGCGGTCATCGCTGTCCTGCATCAGGTCCAGGCCGAAGGCCACGCGCGCGATCGGCGTGCGCAGCTCATGCGAGATCGCATGGGTCAGGTCGCGCTGGCGCTGCACCAGTTCGGCCACGCGTGCCGCCATGCGGTTGGAGTGGTCGACGATGACCCGGATCTGCGAGCGTGGCGAGACCTGCGCACGTGCCTGCAGATCGCCCGAACCGATGCGGTCGGCATGCCGACGCAGCGCTTCCAGGTCTCGCCAGAGCAGGCGCACCCACGCGTACAGGCAGGCGCCCACCAGCAACAGGATGCTGAGGTAGGCGGCGATGGTCATGTACGTCGTCATCTGCACCGCGCCAGGCAGGCGCAGGTGCAGCCAGCGGCCATCGCTGCCCTCGATCGGCAGCAGGACCTGCTGGTACTGATCGCGCACGATGAAGCCATCGGCCTGCACGGCTGCCTGTTCCTGCGGATCGAGCGCGGGAGGACTGTCGAGCAGGGTCAGGGCGATGCCGTAGTGTGGCTGCCACTGCTGCAGGCGCTCACGCTGCTGGCCGGCGTCCAGGCCGGCCAGGCCACTGCGCAGGGCGTACACCTGCCCGCGCACCTGCTGCACGAACACGCGATCCTGCACGGGCGTGTAGATGCCGTCCAGGATGTGATTGAGGAAGAACACCGACACCAGGAAGCAGGCACCGGTGACAAACCACAACCACAGGAACAGCCGCTTCATGCGGTCCAGGCCGACGGATTGAACTGGTAGCCACGGCCCCACACGGTCTTGATCCGCCGGGGTTCGCGCGCATCATCGCCGAGCTTGCGGCGCAGCTTGCCGATGCTGACATCGACACTGCGGTCCAGGCCGTCAAAGCCGATGCCGCGCACCGCCTGCAGGATATGGTCGCGCGACAGGATCTGCCCCGGCTGGCTGGCCAGCAGCCACAGGATCTCGAATTCCGTGGTGCCCAGCTCGACCTGCTGACCGTGCAGGTGCACTTCGCGCTGCATGCGGTCGATCAGCAGTTCGCCATGCATCAGACGGCTGGGTGTGCCGGTGTTGCTGCTGCCATGGCGGCGGCGCAGCAGGGCGCGCAGGCGGGCCAGCAGCAGGCGCGGCTCGATCGGTTTGTGCACATAGTCATCGGCGCCCGATTCCAGGCCCAGCACCTGCTCGATGTCGTCTTCGCAGGCGGTCAGCATCAGGATCGGCACGTCGGAGAAACTGCGGATCTGCCGGCACACGTCGATGCCGCCGAGGCCGGGCAGCATCAGGTCCAGTACCACCAGCTCGGGCGCATGCTGGCGGCAGGCCGCGCCGGCAAGGTCACCGCGCGCCACATGCTGCACGGCGAAACCATGTTCGTGGAGATAGTCGCTGACCAGCTCTGCCAGGCGACGGTCGTCCTCCACCAACAAGACCTGGGTCGGGGTACCGTTGGCGGTGGGTGTCCAGGGGGATGGCTGCATGCGCGTGGGGCCTCCGTGCCCGGGCAGGAGCGCCCGGCGGCGAAGCCTATCAACGCCCCGTGACCGCTGCCTGAATCGCGGCCAACCTGATAACCCCCGGTATGGGCGTCATCGCCAGCAGCTTTCAGCGGCGGGCGACGGCTGGCCTATGGTGGCGGTTTCCCCGGATGGAGCCTGGCGCAATGAGCGATCCGCAGTGGCAACTGGAAACCCTGGCCGTGCACGGCGGCTACCGTCCCGACCCGACTACCCGCGCGGTGGCGGTGCCGATCTACCAGACGGTGGCGTATGCCTTCGATGACACCCAGCACGGTGCCGACCTGTTCGACCTGAAGGTACCGGGCAATATCTATACGCGCATCATGAATCCCACCACCGACGTGCTGGAGCAGCGCCTGGCTGCGCTGGAAGGCGGCATCGGTGCGCTGGCGCTGGCCTCGGGGCAGGCCGCGATCACCTATGCCCTCCAGACCATTGCAGAGGCCGGCGACAACATCGTCGCCTCCAGCGCGCTGTATGGCGGCAGCCTCAACCTGCTGGCGCACACGCTGCCGCAGTACGGCATCCAAGCGCGCTTTGCTGATCCGGCTGATCCTTCTGCGTTCGCCGCGCTGATCGACGAGCGCACCAAGGCGGTGTTCGTCGAATCCATCGGCAACCCGCGCGGCAACGTCACCGACATCGCTGCGATTGCGGAGGTCGCGCATGCCGCTGGCGTGCCCCTGATCGTCGACAACACCGTGGCCACGCCGTTCCTGCTGCGCCCATTCGAGCACGGCGCCGACATCGTGGTGCATTCGCTGACCAAGTACCTGGGCGGCCACGGCACCAGCCTCGGCGGCGCGATCATCGATTCGGGCCGCTTCGACTGGACCGCACAGCCCCAACGCTTCGCGCGGCTCAACCAGCCCGACCCCAGTTACCACGGCGTGGTCTATACCGAAGCGCTGGGGCCGGCGGCCTACATCGGCCGAGCGCGGGTGGTGCCATTGCGCAATACCGGCGCTGCGTTGTCGCCGTTCAATGCGTTCCTGATCCTGCAGGGCATCGAGACCTTGGCCCTGCGCATGGAACGCATCAACGCCAATGCACTGGCCGTCGCGCAGTACCTGAAGGCGCACGCCAAGGTAGCGTGGGTGCGCTACGCCGGACTGGCCGACGATCCCGAGCACGCCGCCGCGCAGCGCTATCTGGGTGGGCACGGCTCGGGCGTGCTGACCTTCGGCCTGCCGGGCGGGCGCGAGGCAGGCGCACGTTTCCTTGACGCACTGAAATTGTTCACCCGCCTGGTCAACCTCGGCGATGCGAAGTCACTGGCCACCCATCCCGCCTCGACCACCCACCGCCAGTTGGATGCGGCGGAACTGGCCAAGGCCGGCGTCAGTGAAGACACCGTGCGGCTGTCGATCGGCATCGAACATATCGGCGACCTGCGTGCCGACCTGGAACAGGCCCTGGCCAGCGCCTGATAGCCACACGCTTGGTCGTCATCGCCACAGGCGATCACCACCCGCGCCGCGATGCGCTACGGTGGAACTGCCTCTCCAAGGCGTGGCAACGTGGCGATCCAGATCCCCGGTCGATGCGGGTCGACCGGGGATTTTTTTGTTTCCGGACCCAATGCACCAACAGCAGCGGGGAACTGTCGAAGGCGGGGTGGGTCCGGTTGCGGGGGCGCGAGCCGCATGGGCCCGAGGCATGCCTCGGGCGGGTTGGGCAGGACGCCCAACCCCGGTCTTGCCGTGTGCGCAGGATTGCGCACACGAGCAAGCGGCGACCGAGCCTACATGGACATATTCACGGCGTCCCCCGCAACCGGACCCACCCCGTCATCCCACGGAATGCCTGCTTTTGCTTTTGCCGTTGCAGTTGAAGTTGCTTCAGCAGGTGCAGGGCTGCAAGCCCTGCCGCACGCACACCCCTCACACCACCGGAATACTGTGCTGGCCCAACCCGCGATACGGCGGCGTGGCCATCACCATCTCCGCCAGCGAATACGCCAGCTCACGTTCGGCCATCACCGTGCCATCGGCACCATGCTCCAGCAGATGCTTCACTTCCGCATCGCTGTGCGCGCGCGCCAGCAGGGTCAGGTCCGGGTTGATCGCACGCAGCTTGGCCAGCGCCTCACCGGCTTCCAGCGGCTGCGGAATCGCCAGCACCGCAATCTTCGCCCGCTCAGGATGGGCCTCGGCCAGCACCCGGTCGGCCGCCGCACTGCCGCGGATCGCCGCCAGGCCCTTGGCGTGCGCCGCCTCCACGTGTTCCTTGTTGTCATCGATCACCAGCACCGGCACGCCACGGTCGCTCAGCACCTGCGCCAGTTCGCTGCCCACCCGGCCATAGCCGATCACGATGGCGTGGTCATGCAGGTCGCGCGACGGGCCGATCGCTTCGGGCGGCTCGGGTACCTGCGGAGACTGCTCCTGCTTGGCCTGCCAACGGTCGAGCAGGCCGAACACCAGTGGGTTGAGCATGATCGACACCAGTGCACCGGCCAGCACCAGCGACTGGCCTTCCTTCGGCAGGATCTGCAGCGCCACGCCCAGGCCGGCGATGATGAAGGCGAACTCGCCGATCTGTGCCAGGCTGGCCGAGATGGTCAACGCGGTGCTGGTCGGGTGGCCGAACGCGCGCACAATGAAGAACGCAGCGGCCGACTTGCCGAACATGATGATCAGCACGGTGGCCAGCACCTGCCACGGATGCTGGACGAGGATGTTGGGGTCGAACAGCATGCCGACCGACACAAAGAACAACACCGCGAACGCATCGCGCAGCGGCAGCGAATCATGCGCGGCCTTGTGGCTCAGTTCTGATTCGTTGAGCAGCATGCCGGCAAAGAACGCGCCCAGCGCGAACGAGACGCCGAACAGCATCGCCGAGCCGAACGCCACGCCCAGCGCGATCGCCAGCACGGACAGGGTGAACAGCTCACGCGAACCGGTACCGGCGATGCGTTCCAGGATCCACGGGATGACCCGGCGCCCGACCACCAGCATCACCGCCACGAACAGGCCAAGCTGCACGAAGGTCCAGCCGATGTCGGCCAGCACGCTGCCGAGCGAGTGCGACTCCTTGGCCGCGTCGGGACCGAACACGCCGGCCATCACCGGCATCATCACCAGTGCCAGCACGCAGGCCAGGTCTTCCACGATCAGCCAGCCGACCGCAATCTTGCCGCGCATCGTCTCCAGCAGACGGCGTTCCTCCATCGCCCGCAGCAGCACCACGGTACTGGCGGTGGCCAGCGAGAAACCGAAGATGACGCCGTGGATGGCCGGCCAGCCCATCAGCGAGGCCACACCCCAGCCGAGCAGGGTGGCCACCGCGATCTGGCCGATGGCGCCGGGGATGGCGATCGCCTTGACCGCCATCAGGTCCTTCAGCGAGAAGTGCAGGCCGACGCCGAACATCAGCAGCATCACGCCCAGTTCGGCCAGCTGGTTGGCCAGCGCCTGGTCGGCGACGAAGCCGGGGGTGAACGGGCCTACGCAGATGCCAGCAACCAGGTAACCGACCAGGGGAGACAAGCGGAGCTTGTTGGCCAGCGCGCCGAAGATGAAGGCGAGCCCCAGGCCAACGGCAACGATGTTGATCAGGTCGGTGTCATGGTGCATCGGCACTCGCAGGAAATCGGGGGGATGTCCCGATTTTCACCTAATGGGCCAGATGCAGCAAACCCTGCAGGAAAATGGGGTCAGAGCCCTTTTTCCAGCAGGAAAAGGGCTCTGACCCCACAGGGTATGCCGGCCAGCGGCCGGCAGTACCCCTTACCAGGTGTACTTGATCCGCCCGTACACATACGCGCCGTTGAAGCCGAACGGCGAGTAGTTGCTGTACGGCAGCATGCCGAAGGTGGAGTTCTGCAGGTCTTCGGTGCGGTCCGGGTACTTGTCCAGCAGGTTGTCGGCGCCCACGGTCAGGGTCCAGTTGCTGCTCGGCTTGTAGCTGGCCGAGGCATCCACCACCCAGGCATCGCCGTAGGTCTGGTCGCGCAGCGCGGTGGCCGAGTTGCGCACGGTGAACTTGCCGTAGCGGGTGGCGGCCAGGCCCAGTTCCCAGTGATCCGAACGCCAGGTGCTACTCAGGATCGCCTTGTCGCGCGGGTAGCTGTCCTCGATGCGGCCGATCTCATCACGGCCGATCAGCGACTGGGTCAGGCCCAGCGTGCCGAACACCGCTGGGGTGCCGCCGACACGGCGCACTTCGGTGTCGTTGTAGCTGTAGGCGGCGGTCAGCTCCAGGCTGCTGGCGCTGAACGGCACGGTGTAGCTGGAGACGAAGTCGACGCCGCGGGTGCGCGTATCCAGGCCGTTGGTGAAGTACGAGAACGCGGTCACCTGCGGCAGGCCGAGGGTGCCCAGCAGCGCGCTGGTGGCGGCGTTGGTGGTGATGCTGGACGAGAGCGCGATGCGGTCATCAATGTCGATCTGGTACGCATCGACGGTGATGTACAGGCGGTCCACCGGCTGCAGCACCAGGCCCAGGCTGTAGGAGGTGGAGGTTTCGGCCTTCAACGGCGAGGCGCCCAGCGCCTGCGCGGCCGGGCTGGTGGTCGGGAAGGTGCCACGCTCGACGAACACGCCATTGAGGAACTGGCTGGTCACCGCCTGGTAGCCCTGCTGCGCCAGCGAGGGCGCGCGGAAGCCGCTGGAGGCGGTGGCACGCAGCGCGACCTTGTCGGTGAACGCATAGCGCGCGGACAGCTTGCCGGAGAAGCGGTCGCCGAAGTCCGAGTAGTCCTCGTAGCGGCCGGTGATGCCGGCCGAGAACTTCTCGGTCAGGTCCGCTTCCAGGCCGGCGTAGACCGCGTAGTTGTGGCGGTCGGCATGCACTTCATTGGTCGGGGTGAAGCCCGCGAAGCCCTGCGCGCCGCTGCCGGTGTACGAGTTCAGTTCGCCCGGGTTCTGGTCCCACTTCTCCTTGCGGTACTCACCGCCGAAGGACAGCGTGACCGGGTAGGCCAGGCCCCAGTCCAGCGACTTGGTCAGGTCCGCGTTGAAGATGTCCTGCTGGTACTTCAGCGTACCGTCGTAGAACGAGCGCGGGCTGGTCGCACCGAGGCTGTAGTTGATGCTGTTGCGGGTATGGAAATCGAGGGTGTTCTCGCCGTGGTTCAGGCTCAGGTCCCAGGTCCAGCCGTTGTCGGTGTTGCCCTTGACGCCGGCCACCAACGAGCGGTCCTTGGAGTACTGGTTGATCTCCGGCACGTAGCCGTCCGGGTAGGTCTGCGCCAGCAGCGCGCTCTGCCCGCTGTGGTTGCGCGAACGGTAGAACGCGAACGAGGTGATGTCGCGGTTGCTGAGCAGCGCGCTGGCGTAGCCGGTCACGTGGTCGCTGAAGTCGAAGCTGGCGTTGGCCGAGGCGGCGGTGGCATCCACGCGCGGGTCACCGACGATGAAGGTCTTCTGGCCGATGCTTGGGAAGTTGCCGGTGTTCGGCGTGGTGCCGCGGTACGGGCCGGCGCGGTTGCTCTCGTCCTGCTGGCTGATCTGGCCGGCCACGTGCACCCGGCCGCGGCCGTTGCCGAACTCGACGCCGGTGTCGCCGGAGAGCTGGTACTTGTTGCCGTCACCGGCCGAGTACTGGCCGTAGTCCACGGCCAGGCTGCCGCCACGGCCGCTGCCCTTGAGCACGATGTTGATGACGCCGGCGATGGCGTCCGAGCCGTACTGTGCCGACGCACCGTCGCGCAGCACTTCCACGCGCTCGATGGCGGCAATCGGGATCGCATTGATGTCCACCGCCGACGAGCCACGGCCGATGCTGCCGTTGACGTTGATCATCGCCGAGGTGTGGCGGCGCTTGCCATTGACCAGCACCAGCACCTGGTCTGGCGACAGGCCGCGCAGCTGCGCCGGGCGCACGCCACTGGTGCCGTCGGTCAAGGCCGGGCGCGGGAAGTTCAGCGAGGGCAGGGCGCGCGACAGTGCGGTGGCCAGCTCACTGGTGCCGGTGGACTGCAGCACTTCAGGGGTGATGATGTCGATCGGCGACTGCGATTCGGCGACCGTGCGGTCGGCCACGCGGGTGCCGGTGACGATCACCGTGTCCAGGGTATTGGCGGCGGTGCCGGCCTGTTGGGCGGCGGCAAGGAACGGAGAGCCACCGAGTGCGACAGCGACGGCGGCGGCGATCAGGCTGGTCTTGCGGGTCATCGGGATGGGGCTCCGGTTGGCGGGGGCGGCACCGGAATCGACATCACGGGGGTGAGGCGGACGGCGGTTGTTGCGGTGCGCAATACAGCAATTAACGGGATATTCAGTGCCTGTCAAATGCCGGTCATTGAAAAAAACGTTGCAGCAGCAACCATTTAGCCAGGACCGGCACCGGCGGGGAGGAGACCCGGGACGCGCGCGGCGAGGGCGTGGGAGAGAGGAACGTCGGCCACTGCGCATCCCGGGGCGCGTCAAGTATTCGTTAACGCTAGAATTACGTCGCAGGAACAGTGCTCACGAGCACATTCCATCCGGTTATATGGACCCCTCCCCCGATGATCTCCCTTCGTAATTTCGCCTTGCGCCGCGGCGAGCGGCTGCTGTTGTCCAATGTCGACCTGACCCTGCACGCCGGTTACCGGGTAGGTGTGGTCGGCCGCAACGGTGCTGGCAAGTCCAGCCTGTTCGCGGCGGTGAAGGGCGAGCTGGAGGCCGACAAGGGTGACGTCGACCTGCCCGGCAAGGTCCGTATCGCCAGCGTGGCCCAGGAAACCCCGTCGCTGCCGGACCCGGCGCTGAGCTTTGTGCTGGGCGGCGACACCGAGGTGGCCGCGGTGCTGGCCGAAGAGGCCGAGGCGACCGCCCGCGAAGACTGGGAGGCGGTGGCCAACGCACACACCAAGATGGCCGAGATGGGGGCCTACGACGCCGAAGCGCGCGCCGGCAAGCTGCTCCACGGCCTTGGTTTCCCGGCCGAGACCCACCACCGCGCGGTCTCCTCGTTCTCCGGCGGCTGGCGCGTACGCCTGAACCTGGCCCGCGCGCTGATGATGCCCAGTGACCTGCTGCTGCTGGACGAACCGACCAACCACCTGGATCTGGACGCGGTGTACTGGCTGGAACAGTGGCTGCTGAAGTACCCCGGCACCCTGCTGTTGATCTCGCATGACCGCGAGTTCCTCGACAACGTGGCCACCCACACCCTGCACCTGCACGGCGGCGGCGCCAAGCTCTACCCGGGCGGCTACACCGATTTCGAGCGCCAGCGCGCCGAACAGCTGCGCCAGCAGCAGATCGCGCACGAGAAGGAACAGGCCGAGCGCGCCCACCTGCAGAGCTTCATCGACCGCTTCAAGGCGCAGGCCAGCAAGGCCGCGCAGGCGCAGAGCCGCATGAAGCGCCTGGCCAAGCTGGCCGGCACCGAAGCGGTGCGCGCCGAACGCGAGTTCCGGATCGAGTTCGCGCCTCCGGCCAAGCTGCCGTTCTCGCTGATCCGCCTGAACCACGTCGAGGCCGGCTATGGCAAGGACGCGGTGATCCTGCACAACGTCGGCTTCGGCCTGGAAGCGGGCCAGCGCATCGGACTGCTCGGCCCGAACGGTGCGGGCAAGACCACCCTGGTGAAGACCCTGGTGGGTGAACTGGCGCCGATCGTCGGCGAGCGCATGGCGCACCCGGACCTGAAGATCGGCTACTTCGCCCAGCACACGGTGGAGTCGCTGCACGAAGGCCAGTCGCCGATGGAGCACTTCCGCGAGATCGCCCCGGACGCACCGAACCAGTCGTTCCGCGACTTCCTCGGCAAGTGGAACTTCCCGGGTGACCGCGCGTTCGAGCCGGTCGACGGCTTCTCCGGTGGCGAGCGCGCACGCCTGGCGCTGGCGCTGATCGCCTGGCAGCAGCCGAACGTGCTGCTGCTGGACGAACCGACCAACCACCTTGATCTGGAAATGCGCGAAGCGCTGGCCGAAGCATTGGCCACCTTCGAAGGCGCGATCGTGATGGTCTCGCACGACCGCCATCTGATCGGCCTGGTCTGCGATACCTACTGGCGCGTGGCCGATGGCGTGGTTGAGCCGTTCGATGGCGACCTGGATGCCTACGCCGCGTGGCTGCGTACCCGCCCGCAGGCGCAGGGCACCAAGGCGCGCATGGAACAGGTGGAAGAGCCGGTGGTGGTCAAGACCGCCCCGGTGGCGCAGGTGGTGCAGAAGAAGCCGGTGAACCCGCACAAGCTGGCGGCCGCCGAGGCCAAGGTGGCCGAACTGGAGAGCGCGCTGGCCGAGCTCGACCGCCAGCTGGCCGATCCGGCCAACTACGCCGATGCCACGCGCATGGCCGTGCTTGGCCGCGATCGCGAAACCGCCGCCGCACAGCTGGAAAAGGCCGAAGCCGCCTGGATGGAACTGCTCGAGTCCTGACCTCGCAAAAAAGGGGACGGAGGGGATTAAGTCGTTTGTGGCGCAAACGACTTAATCCCCTCCGTCCCCTTTTTTTGTTACGCGCCCTGTGCCTGCAGCCACTCGCGGAACCGCTTTGCCGGCTCGCGCTCTGCACGCGAGCGCAGCCGCGTCAGCCAGTAGCGTCCCAGCTCCAGTGTGGTGCCGAACGGCTGCAGCAGGCGGCCTTCGGCCAGCTCCTGCTCGAACATGCGCAGCGGCAGCAAGGCCACACCGGCGCCACCGGCGGCCGCCATCGCGACCGTCAACGAGGAATCGAATACCGGCCCGCGCGCTTCCACGCCACTGACGCCTGCCGCCTGCAGCCAGCGCGGCCATTCGTCGCTGCGGTAGGAGCGCAGCAGCGGCAGCGTGCCCAGGTCGCGCGGCTGTTTCAGGCGCCGCGCCAGTGCCGGCGCGCACAGCGGCGCGAACGGCGCGTCGAGGATCGCCGTGCAGGCCTGGCCCTGCCAATCGCCATCACCAAACCGGATGGCCAGGTCCAGGCCTTCGCCGGCCAGGTCGATGCGGTTGTTGTGGGTCTGCAGGCGCAGCTCGATATCCGGGTGCGCGGCCTCGAATGCGGCCAGCCTTGGCAGCAGCCAACCGGTGGCGAAGGTGCCGACTACGCCCAGCGTGAGTACTTCGCGGGCCGGCCCGCCGGTATAGCGCGCGATGCTGGCCGAGATGCGTTCAAACGATTCGTTTAGCACCGGATACAGCGCCGCGCCTTCTTCGGTGAGCGCCACGCCGCGCGGCAGGCGATGGAACAGGCGGATGCCGAGCCGGTCCTCAAGCCCGCGGATCTGGTGGCTCAGCGCGGCCTGGCTGACACACAGCTCCAGCGCGGCACGGGTGAAGTTCTGGTGGCGGGCGGCGGCCTCGAAGGCGCGCAGCGCGTTCAGGGGCAGGGTAGGGTGCAACATCGCGCAGTCGTGAGCTGGAGTGATGGCTGATCCTAACGCTTCAACCATGGATTTCGGAAAATTAAGGGGTTGAATGCGTCAGGCATTAATTTACTTCATGCCTCCTGTTGATTTTTTGCGCTGGTCGCCCCCGATCAAGGCTTCAATAATCGAGCAGTCCCCCAGGAGAACCCGCATGCTCGCCCGTCGCCGATTCCTGCAGTTCAGTGGTGCCGCCGTGGCTTCCTCGCTTGCCTTGCCGCTGCTGGCACGTGCAGCGGGCAAGGCCACCGCCAACGCACCCATCGATGCCGCCATCACCGCCGCCAGTGATTTCGCCGCGCTGGAAAAGGCCTGCGCCGGACGCCTCGGCGTGACCCTGCTGGACACTGCCAGCGGTCGCCGTTTCGGCCATCGCCAAGACGAGCGCTTCCCGATGTGCAGCACCTTCAAGAGCATGCTGGCCGCGACCGTGCTCAGCCAGGCCGAGCGCGTGCCGGCATTGCTGGACACCCGCGTGCCGGTGGGCGAGGCCGATCTGCTCTCGCATGCACCGGTCACCCGCCGCCACGCCGGCAAGGACATGACGGTGCGCGATCTGTGCCGTGCCACGATCATCACCAGCGACAACACCGCCGCCAACCTGCTGTTCGGCGTGGTCGGTGGCCCGCCCGCAGTGACCGCGTTCCTGCGCGCCAGTGGCGATACGGTGAGCCGCAGTGACCGCCTTGAGCCGGAGCTGAACAGCTTTGCCAAGGGCGACCCGCGCGACACCACCACGCCGGCGGCGATGGCCGCGACCCTGCAGCGCGTGGTGTTGGGCGAGGTACTGCAACCGGCTTCGCGGCAGCAGCTGGCCGACTGGCTGATCGACAACGAAACCGGCGACGCCTGCCTGCGTGCGGGCCTCGGCAAGCGCTGGCGCGTTGGCGACAAGACCGGCAGCAATGGTGAAGACGCGCGCAACGACATCGCCGTGTTGTGGCCACTGGCAGGCGGCGCACCGTGGGTGCTGACGGCTTATCTGCAGGCGGGCGCGATCAGCTACGAGCAACGCGCCAGCGTGCTGGCACAGGTGGGGCGGATTGCCGACCGGTTGATCGGATGAGGTAACCGGGGGCATTCAAACGTGGGTTGCCGGATCGGTTCGGCGCGCGCATCCTGCGCGCGTTCGAACCACACGGAAGTCCCCCATGAGCCATGAACTGATCTACCTGCTGCTGATCTTCGCGCTGCTGGTGATCCCGCGCGCGCTGCAGCGTTTCAGCCTGCCCGCGCCGCTGACCTGCCTGCTGTTCGGCATCATCGGCATGCTCTGGCTGGGCGACCAGGCCCACGATGCGGTGATCGGCCTGCTGGCCACGCTGGGCATTTCCTCGCTGTTCCTGTTCGCCGGCCTGGAAGTGGACTTGCAGGCGCTGCGGCGGGGCATGTGGCCGCTGCTGGCGCATCTGGTGATCCGTACCGGCACGCTGTTCGGCGTGGGCTGGCTAGCCTGGCGCTACGCGGGATTGCCCTGGCAGGCCGCCGGCCTGCTTGCACTGGCGCTGCTGACACCGTCCACCGGTTTCATCATGGATTCGCTGTCGCGGCTGGGCCTGAGCGAGGACGAGCGGTTCTGGGTGACCAGCAAGGCCATCGCCGGCGAACTGCTGGCGCTGGCGGCGTTGTTCATCGTGCTGCAGGCCGGCGATCCGGGGCATATGGCGCTGTCCAGCCTGGCGCTGCTGGCGATGATGGTCGGCCTGCCGTTGCTGTTCATCGCGCTGGGTCGCTGGGTGGCACCGCATGCGCCCGGCTCGGAATTCTCGCTGCTGGTGATGGTCGGCATGGTGGCGGCCTACATCACCTACCTGCTGGGCGTGTACTACCTGGTTGGCGCGTTCATCGCCGGCCTGGTCGCGCGCCTGCTGCACCAGCGCATGCCGCTGCTGGCCTCGCACGAGAACCTGCACGCGCTGCGCCTGTTCGCCTCGTTCTTCGTGCCGTTCTACTTCTTCAACGCCGGCACCAAGGTGCCCGCCGAAGCGCTGAGCTTCGAGGCGCTGGGGCTGGGCATCGTGATCACCCTGGTGGTGCTGCCGCTGCGCATCGGCGTGGTCTGGCTGCAGCGCCGGGTGATGTTCGGCGAGAGCTTCCGCAGCAGCCTGCGGGTCTCGCTGGCGCTGGCACCGACGCTGATCTTCACCCTGGTGCTGGCGGCGATCATGCGCGAGCGCTTCCAGATTCCGGCGGTGCTGTTCGGTGCGCTGCTGCTGTACGCGGCGCTGACCACGCTGTTGCCGTCGCTGGTGTTCCGTACACCGTTTGACGTTGATCCGGTGGAGCAGGAGCCGGCCGGCGAGGGCGAGGCCGCACCGGTGGCGGCGACCGAAGCACTTCCCGCAGCACCGTCTGCCGAGCGCTGAGCGGGACTGGCGCGCGGTTTGCGCCCATCGTCCATGGCCGTTAGGGTTGGGGCATGAGATCGATTGCCGTTGCCACTACCGCCGCCCTCCTGCTCAGCCTCGCTGCGTGCACGCAGCGCTCCGATACGGTCGCCCATGATCTGGCGACCGCACCGGCCGACGCCTTCATGGCCGCCATCGCTGCACATTGCGGCCAGGCCTACGCCGGCAAGGTGGTGGAGGACACGCCTGCACCGACCGGCAAGGATCCGTTCGCCGGGCAGCGCCTGGTCATGCATGTGCGTGGCTGCGCCGACCCGGCGCATGAGCTGCGCATCCCGTTCCACGTGGGTGATGACCACTCGCGGACCTGGGTGCTGACCCGCACCCCCAACGGCCTGCGCCTGAAGCACGACCACCGCCACGAAGATGGCAGCCCCGACGCGATCACCCTGTACGGTGGCGACAGCACGCCACCGGGCACCGCCGAGCGCCAACAGTTCCCGGCCGATGCCGATTCGGTGGCGATGTTCCGCCGTGCCGACATGCTGGCTTCCACGCATAACACCTGGGCGATGGAGATCGATCCGGACCAGACGTTCGTCTACGAACTGACGCGCCCGGACGGCCGCCGCTTCCGCGTGCAGTTCGATCTGAGCAGGCCGGTCGACCTGCCGCCTGCACCGTGGGGTGACGACAAGGCGCCCGCGCCGTAATCCCGGGGTCGGATCCCTCCTGCGGAGGGTTCTGACCCCGGCCGTGCCCTCACCGCGTGCCGAAACGCGCCCGGCAGCCATTGCTCACCCACACCTGCCCACGCGAGTAACCCCAGCTGCGGCCTTCCTGGCAGGCGCTGCCGGACAGCTGCTGCTGCAGCACCGGGCGGCCTTGGCGCTCATCCCAGTCGCAGTTCTGCGTGCGGTTGTTGTTGCTGCTGCAGGTGATCGAGTAGTTGCTGTTGCCGCCGCCCCAGCCGCCGCCACCGCCCCAGCCGCGGGCCTCGGCGAATTCGGCACGGCAGCCGTTGCTGACCCACACCGCGCCATTGCGCACGCCCCAGGTACGACCTTCGTCGCAAGGGCTGCCGGACAGCTGGCGGACCAGGCGGGCATTGCGCCAGCCGACCGGGCAGCTGCGCTCGCGGTTGTTCTGGCTCTCGCAGCGGATGGTCTCGCCGGGCCGGCCGTTGTTGCCGCCCCAGCCGCCCCCGTTGCCTCCGCCCCAGCCGCCACGGGCCTCGACGAACTCCGCGCGGCAGCCGTTGCTGACCCAGATGCTGCCGTTACGGCTGCCCCAGGTGCGGCCTTCGTCGCAGGCGCTGCCGGACAGCTGGCGGACCAGCTGCGCATTGCGCCAACCGGTGTTGCAGACCCGTTCGCGGTTGTTCTGGCTTTCGCAGCGGACCACGCCGCTCTGCGCATGCGCGGAAGGGGTGGGCAGGGCCAGGGTGCCCAGCGCACCCAGGCTGAGGGTTACGGCCAGGCTGGCCAGGGACAGCGGTTTCATGGCGGCATCCCATACGGTGGTAGGTGCCCGACTATAGGGAGGGAGGCGATCAAGCCGGTGTGACTGGCCGGATTTGCCCCGGCCGGGGCCTCGGCCGCAGAATACGAGGCTTTCCGGCCCCCATCCGGTGCCGGCGTTCTCCAGCGGAGCTTCCCCCCATGCGTACCCACTTCTGCGGCCTGGTCGATGAGACCCTGATTGGCCAGACTGTCACCCTCGCCGGCTGGACCGACGTGGCCCGTAACCAGGGCGGCGTCTGCTTCATCGATCTCCGCGATCATGAAGGCATCGTGCAGGTGACCGTGGAAGTCGACAACACCGACGTGTTCGCCGTGGCCGCGTCGCTGGGCTATGAGGACGTGCTGCAGGTGGAAGGCGTGGTGCGTGCACGCCACGCGGTGAACGACAAGATGCGCACCGGCAAGGTGGAAGTGATCGCCACCGCCATCACCGTGCTGAACAAGGCCGCGCCGCTGCCGTTCCACGCGCACGAGAACCCGGGCGAGGAAACCCGCCTGAAGTACCGCTACCTGGACCTGCGCCGTCCGGAAATGCAGCGCATGCAGCGCACCCGAATCAAGCTGGTGCAGGCCCTGCGCCGCCACCTGGACGAGAAGGGCTTCCAGGACATCGAGACCCCGATCCTGACCAAGGCCACCCCGGAAGGCGCGCGCGACTTCCTGGTGCCGGCGCGCATGCACCCGGGCGAGTTCTATGCCCTGCCGCAGAGCCCGCAGCTGTTCAAGCAGATCCTGATGGTGGCCGGCTTCGACCGTTACTACCAGATCGCGCGCTGCTTCCGCGATGAAGCACTGCGTGCCGACCGCCAGCTGGAGTTCACCCAGCTGGACATGGAATTCGCCTTCGTGCGCGAGCGCGACGTGCAGGACTTCGTCGAAGACATGATCCGCGCCATCTTCAAGGAAGTGGTCGACGTCCAGCTGGATGCCAGCTTCCCGCGCATGACCTGGGCCGAGGCGATGCGTCGCTACGGTTCGGACAAGCCGGACCTGCGCATCGCGCTGGAGCTGGTCGACGTGGCTGAACTGGTCAAGGACAGCGAGTTCGCAGTGTTCACCGGCCCGGCCAACGATGCCGAAGGCCGCGTCGCCGCGCTGCGGATCCCGGGCGGCGCAGCGCTGAGCCGCAAGCAGATCGACGAGTACGCCGCGCACGCCGCCAAGTACGGCGCCAAGGGCCTGGCCTACATCAAGATCGCCGACAACGGCGAAGTCAGCTCGCCGATCCAGAAGTTCTTCAGCGAAGAGCGCTTCGCGGCGCTGGTGGCCCATGTCGGTGCCGGCAACGGCGATATCGTGTTCTTCGGTGCCGGTGGCTACAACAAGGTCTCCGACTTCATGGGCGCGCTGCGCCTGAAGGCCGGCAAAGACTTCGGCCTGGTCGCCGACGGCTGGGCGCCGCTGTGGGTCACCGACTTCCCGATGTTCGAATGGGACGAGGAAGAACAGCGTTACGTCGCCCTGCATCACCCCTTCACCGCGCCGGCCGTGGACGACATCGCCGACCTGCGCGCCAACGCCCGTACCGCCGTTTCGCGCGGCTACGACATGGTGCTCAACGGCAATGAGATCGGCGGTGGTTCGATCCGTATCCACCGTCCGGACATGCAGAGCGCGGTGTTCGAGCTGCTGGGCATCGGTGCCGAAGAGGCCCGCGCCAAGTTCGGCTTCCTGCTCGACGCGCTGAACTACGGCGCGCCGCCGCACGGTGGCATCGCCTTCGGCATCGACCGCATTGCCGCGCTGATGGCCGGCACCGAGTCGATCCGCGACGTCATCCCGTTCCCGAAGACCACCGGTGCACAGGATCTGATGACCGACGCGCCGTCGCCGATCGTCGACGCGCAGCTGGCCGAAGTGCACATCCAGGTTCGCCCCAAGACCAACTGATCAGGAGATCCAGGCAATGACCGAGTTTGCGTTTTCGCTGGAGTGGGAAAAGCTGGGCAATGAAGGCTCCGAGGCCAACCTGGTCACCGAGCGTGCACGGGTGTTCGGTGGTTGGCTGGTCCGCGTCGGTACCAACCCGGCGGCGATGGCCCTGACCTTCGTCGCCGACGGCGAAGGCCGTTGGGACGGTGAAGACTTCGGCGTCGAGGATTACGAGGACGACGAAGAGGAAGAGTACGACGAGGACGAGGAAGGCGAGGAAGAAGAGGACGAGGACGAAGAGGAGTACGAGGAAGAGGACGGGGAAGAAGAAGCGGAGTCGCCTGAAAAGGCTTGACCCCTGCTTCGCCCTCGCGTCAACTTGCTGCATGTATTCGATCCGCCGCGCCACTGTGGACGACGCGCCGACCCTGTCGGCGCTGGCCGCCCGCACGTTCACTGAAACCTTCGGCCATCTGTACCCGCCGCAGGACTTGCAGGCCTTCCTGGAGGAGGCCTACGCGGTCGAGCGCCAGCGCGTGATCCTGGCCCACCCCGATTACGCGGTGTGGCTGCTGGAACTGGATGGGGAGGCGGTCGGCCATGCCGCCGCCGGCCCCTGCGGCCTGCCGCACCCGGACGTGAAGCCCGGTGACGGCGAACTCAAGCGCCTGTACCTGATCAAGACGCAGCAGAGCTGCGGCTGGGGCAGCCGCCTGCTGGAAACCGCGCTGGCCTGGCTGGAGCGCGAAGGCCCGCGCACGCTGTGGCTGGGCGTGTGGTCGGAGAACTTCGGCGCACAGCGCTTCTACGCCCGCTACGGTTTCGAGAAGGCCGGCGAATACCTGTTCCCGGTGGGCGACACCAACGATCTCGAATTCATCCTGCGCCGCGCACCGCGCGCGGCCTGATGTTCACTGCCGCTTGCTACGCGCGCGTGTTCAATCACCGTACGTTCCTGCCCCGCTGACCGCCAGGCTGTTTGCATGACTCCCCCCGTATTGCTGCTGCATGGCATCTGGAATGCCCGCGCCTGGGTCGGGCCGCTGGCCTGGCGCCTGCGCGCGCGCGGCTTCCAGGTGCACGCGTTTGGTTATTCCTCGGTGTTCGGTGGCCCGGACGTGGCCGTACCGCAGCTGCTGGAGCGGCTGGCCGACGCCGGCCCGCTGAGTTTGGTCGGCCACAGCCTGGGCGGGCTGCTGGCGCTGGAAGCGCTGCGGCGCAATCCGCAGCTGCCGGTGCAGCGGGTGGTCTGCCTGGGTTCACCGCTGCGCGGCAGTGGCACCGCACGCTCGTTGTCCGAGCACGGCTGGGGCCTGGCGCTGGGACGCAGCAGCGAGCTGCTGCTCGATGGCCTGCCGGACTGGCAGGGCCGGGCGGAGGTTGGCCTGATCGCCGGCTCGGTACCGCATGGGCTGGGCAGCCTGCTGGGTGCCATCGACGATGCCTCCGACGGCACCGTGGCACTGGCCGAGACCCGCCTGCCGGGGCTGGCCGACCATTGCGTGGTGCGCACCAGCCACAGCGGCCTGGTGGTATCGCCCGACGCCGCGCGGCAGACCGCGCATTTCCTGCGTCATGGCCGTTTCGACCACAGCCGCGACGCCGCCGCCGCGTAAGTTGGTGGGAGCGAACGGCCTGCCAGGGTG
>NZ_JAOBZT010000110.1:0-9200 GCF_029839005.1 Stenotrophomonas sp. GD03958
CCAGCGCGCCGGGGTCGTCCAGCGTCGACAGGTCGCCCGGGTCGCGCTGCTCGGCCAACGCCTGCAACGAGCGCCGCAGCAGCTTGCCCGAACGGGTCTTGGGCAGCGCGTTGACCACGTGCACGTGCGCCGGGCGCGCCACCGCGCCGAGCGAGGTGGTCACCGTGGCCATCATCTCGGCCACCACTTCCGCCGGATCCTCGCCATCCAGGCCCTGCTTGAGGGTGACGAACACCAGCGGCACCTGCCCCTTCAGTTCGTCCTTGACGCCGATCACCGCTGCCTCGGCCACGCGCGGGTGGCTCGAAATGGCCTCTTCGATCTCGCGCGTGCCCAGCCGGTGCCCGGCCACGTTGATCACATCATCGGTACGGCCGAGGATGAAGGTGTAGCCATCGTCGTCGCGGATCGCCCAGTCCAGCGAGCTGTACAGCAGTTCCTTGAAATGGCTGAAGTAGCTCTGCAGGAAACGGTTGTCGTCGTTCCACACGGTGCTCATGCAGCCAGGCGGCAACGGCGGCGACACCACCAGCACCCCCTTCTGCCCCGGTGCGACTTCCTCGCCGGTGTTCTCGTCGATCACCTTCATCCGGTAGCCAAGATTGGGGAAGCCCGGCGAACCGAAGCGCACCGGCTTCATCTCCAGGCCCGGCAGCAGGGTCAGAGCCGGCCAGCCGGTCTCGGTCTGCCAGTAGTTGTCGATGATCGGCTTGCCCAGCGCTTCGCTGATCCAGTGCGCGGTCGGTTCGTCCAGCGGCTCGCCGGCCAGGAACAGGTACTTCAGGGCGCGCAGGTCGTGGCGATGGATGAAGTCCGCATCGTGCTTCTTCAGTACGCGGATGGCGGTGGGCGACGAGAACATGGTGCGCACGTTGTACTGCTCGCACAGCGCCCACCAGATGCCCGGATCCGGATTCGTCGGCAGCCCTTCGTACAGCAGCGAGGTGCAGCCACCGATCAGCGGGCCGTACACGTTGTAGGAATGGCCCACCGCCCAGCCGACATCGGAGGTGGAGAACATTACCTGCCCCGGCTTGCAGTCGAATACGGTTTCCATCGACTGCGCCATCGCCACCGCGTAGCCGCCCACATCGCGCTGCACGCCCTTCGGCTTGCCGGTGGTGCCGGAGGTGTACAGCAGGTAGCTCGGCTCACTCGCTTCCAGCCACTGCACCGGCACATCCACTTCCCCGATCTGTGCACGCAGCGTGGCGTACTCCACATCACGGCCCGGCACGCGTGGTTCGGCGGCATCCAGCCCGCGCGACACGATCAGCACATGCGGTGGCGGCGAAGCCGCTTCGGCGCAGGCCGCGTCAACCATCGGCTTGTACGGAATCAGCTTGCCACCGCGCATGCCGGCATCGGCGGCGATGAGCAGCTTCGGCTTCGCATCGTCGATGCGCAGCGCCAGGTTGTGCGCGGCGAAGCCACCAAACACCACCGAGTGCACCGCACCGATGCGCGCACAGGCCAGCATCGCGAACACGGCTTCGGCCATGTTCGGCATGTAGATCACCACGCGGTCACCATGGCCGACGCCGAGGTGCTTGAGCACGGCGGCGAAGTCGTTTACTTCGCGATACAGCTGGCGATAGGTGATTCCGCGGGTGCTGTTGGTTTCGGTGGAGATGGCGACCAGTGCGAGCTGGTCGGCGCGCTCGGCCAGGTGGCGGTCGACGGCGTTGTAGCAGAGATTGGTTTCGCCGCCGACGAACCAGCGCCGGAACGGCGGATTGCTGTAGTCGAGCACCTGCTGCGGCGGTTTGTGCCAATGGATGCGCTTGGCTTCCTCGCCCCAGAAGGCCTCCGGCTCGTCGATCGAGCGACGGTAGGTTTCCTCGTAGTTCATGACGCAGCCCTCCCAGACGAAGTCATGGGTTCGAGGATAGTCCGGCGCTGGCGCGCGGGCCGCCCTACCTTGGTAGGGGGGTGGGGTTTGTTATGCAGGGCTTGCAGCCCTGCACCCGTGGTAGTGCCGGCCGCTGGCCGGCAACCTCAGAAGCAACAGCCGAAGCAACAGCGGGTTTCCCGTGGGATGGCGAGGTGGGTCCGGTTGCGGGGGACGCCGTGAATCCGTCCGTGGAGGCTCGGTCGCCGCATCCATGCGGCTCACGCCCCCGCAACCGGACCCACCCCGCCTTCGACAGTTTCCTGCCATCTGTCGGAACGGCGTATTGCTCTGGTGGGTGTCGACCTTGGTCGACACGGTAGATCCACGCCATGCGTGGATCCTTTTCGATCAATTGTTGAAATATTCGATTCCGATGGATTTGATCCACGCAAAGCGTGGATAGACCATCCGTCACCGGAGATCTGTCGAAGGCGGGGCGGTGTGGGTTGGCAGGACCGTTGGCGCCATGGATGGCGCCATCGAGCCCCCATGGGTAAGGGCGCTTTGCTTGCGAAGCACTGCTACGCAAGCGCCCGAACGCCCAGCCGCCAGCGGCTGGGCCGGACCGCGGAGCAGGGTTTACGGCGTGTCCTGCCAACCCACACCGCCCCGCCCAACAAGCAGAAAACCAGAGCCGCCTTGGCCTTTCGCGTTGCTCCGGTTCGTAGCAGGTGCAGGGCGCAGCCCTGCCGATACACCTATTCTCTAGAACGGAGCCGCGGACTCGAACGCGAGCGCCTCGCCCGTCAGCGGATGCGTAAACCGCAGGCTGCGCGCATGCAGATACACGCGTTGCGCCGGTGCCGCGTCATACAGCACGTCACCGACGATGGGATGACCGAGACTGGCCATGTGCAGGCGCAGCTGATGGCTGCGGCCGGTGATCGGTTCCAACGCCACGCGCGTGCGCTGCGCTTCAACATCACGCGCCATTACGCGCCAGCGTGTCAGCGCCGGCTTGCCGCGTTCCTGATCGACCCTCTGCTTCGGCCGGTTCGGCCAGTCCACGATCAACGGCAGGTCCACTTCACCGGAATCACCCTCGAGCAGCCCCTGCACCACCGCTTCATACCGCTTGCCAACCTGGCGCTGCTCGAACTGCATCGACAACGCCGCCTGCATGTCCTTGCCGCGCGCATGCAGCAGCAGGCCGGAAGTCACCTGGTCCAGGCGGTGCACGGTCAACGCATCCGGATACAGCGCCTGCAGGCGCGCGACCACGCAGTCCTGGTTCTCGGCGCTGCGGCCGGGTACGGACAACAGGCCAGCCGGCTTCTCGGCCACCAGCAGTGCGTCATCGATGTAGTGCAGGTGGATCATGCGGTTCCAGGAATTCCAAATGAAAACGGGGAAGCCGAAGCCTCCCCGTTTTCTGCGTACCAACCAGCGGTCGGTACCTACCTTGATGGAAGAGGTACCGGCTCGCGCCGGTACCGCCTGCATCAGCCCAGCAGGTGGGCGACGCCGGCGCGCTCTTCTTCCAGCTCGGCCAGGGTCTTGTCGATGTACTTCTGGCTGAAGTCGTCGATCGGCAGATCCTTGACCAGGGTGTACTTGCCGTTCTCGGTGGTCACCGCGAAGCCGAAGATCACGCCTTCCGGAATGCCGTAGGAACCGTCGGACGGCACGCCCATGGTGACCCACTTGCCGTTGCTGCCCAGCACCCAGTCACGCACGTGGTCGATGGCGGCGTTGGCGGCCGAAGCAGCCGAGGACGAGCCGCGGGCTTCGATGATCGCCGCGCCGCGCTTGCCGACGGTCGGGATGAAGGTGTTGGCGTTCCACTCCTGGTCGTTGATCGCATCGGCGATCGACGCACCATCGGCGGTGGCGAAACGGTAGTCCGGGTACATGGTCGGGCTGTGGTTGCCCCACACCACCAGCTTCTCCATGCCACCGACCGGCTTGCCGAGCTTGGCCGACAGCTGGCTCAGCGCGCGGTTGTGGTCCAGGCGCAGCATGGCGGTGAAGTTTTCCGGCTTCAGGTCCGGGGCCGACTTCATGGCGATGTAGGCGTTGGTGTTGGCCGGGTTGCCGACCACCAGCACCTTCACGTCACGGCTGGCGACCTTGTTCAGCGCCGCGCCCTGGGCGGTGAAGATCTTGGCGTTTTCCAGCAGCAGGTCCTTGCGCTCCATGCCCGGGCCGCGCGGACGCGCGCCGACCAGCAGGGCGATGTCGGCGTCCTTGAACGCGACTTCGGCGTCATCGGTGCCGACCATGCCGGCCAGCAGCGGGAAGGCGCAGTCTTCCAGCTCCATCATCACGCCCTTCAGGGCGGCCTGGGCCTTGTCGACCGGCAGTTCCAGCAGCTGCAGGATGACCGGCTGGTCCTTGCCCAGCATTTCGCCGGAGGCGATGCGGAACAGCAGGGCATAACCGATCTGGCCGGCGGCGCCGGTCACGGCAACACGAACGGGTGCTTTCATGGGGGTTTCCTCTTGCTTGCAAGCGTTTGATGGGACGCCGCGGGCGGAGCCACGCAGGCCTGGCGGGCGGCGGGGAACAGGGAAACGGCCACCCGTGGGTGGCCGTTTCGAAGGGGGATCAGGCGGCGAGGTGCTTGTTCCACTCGGCGACGCGGTCGGCCTGGGCGGCCAGCACGGCGTCGACGTCGCCTTCCAAGGTGATCGAATGGATCACGTCGCCCTGCTTGACCGAATCGACGATGGCCTGGCCTTCCAGGACCTTGCCGAAGACGGTGTGGCGGCCGTCCAGCCAATCGGTCTTGATGTGGGTGATGAAGAACTGGCTGCCGTTGGTGTTCGGGCCGGCGTTGGCCATCGACAGCGAGCCGACCTCGTGCTTCACGCCATTCTTTTCGTCTTCGAACTTGTAGCCCGGGCCGCCGGTGCCACGGCCCTGCGGGCAGCCGCCCTGGATCATGAAGTCGGCGATCACGCGATGGAAGATCAGGCCGTCATAGAAGCCGTGCTTGACCAGGTTCACGAAGTTGGCCACGGTCAGCGGCGCCTTGTCGGCGAACAGCTCGACCTTGATCGGGCCCTGGGTGGTGTCGAAAGTGGCGATGAGGGACATGAAGATCCTTGATGCAGAGGGGAACGCGTCTAGCCACCTAGTTTACACCTGCCTTGCGGCGGCGGCGGCTTCGACCATGGGCGCAGACCCGGGCTTCAGCCGCCGGCGGGGCAGCCCGCGCGACGGTCCTGGCGGCCTCGGCCGTGTGGCGGCCCAGCTGAATGGGCCCCGTGACGGGCGTGAAATCCACCTTTTCGCGAATCGTCAAGTTCGACGTATAATGTTGGACTTCTTTTTCCAAATCCGGCGCCGACTGGCCCCCTTTCGTATGTCCATCGAAAATCTTCGCAACATCGCCATCGTCGCCCACGTCGACCATGGCAAGACCACCCTGGTCGACCAGCTGCTGAAGCAGTCCGGCACCCTGTCCGAGCGTACCGTCCTCGCCGAGCGCGTGATGGACAGCAACGACCAGGAAAAGGAACGCGGCATCACCATCCTGGCCAAGAACACCGCCATCACCTGGGAAGACAAGAAGACCGGCATCAAGAACCGGATCAACATCGTCGACACCCCCGGCCACGCCGACTTCGGCGGTGAGGTCGAGCGCGTGCTGTCGATGGTCGACACCGTGCTGATCCTGGTCGATGCGATGGACGGCCCGATGCCGCAGACCCGCTTCGTTACCCAGAAGGCCTTCGCGATGGGCTTCAAGCCGATCGTCGTGGTCAACAAGGTCGACCGTCCGGGCGCCCGTCCGGAGTGGGTGATCGACCAGGTCTTCGACCTGTTCGACAAGCTCGGTGCCACCAACGAGCAGCTGGACTTCCCGATCGTCTACGCCTCGGGCCTCAACGGCTACGCGGGCCTGGAAGACACCGTGCGCGACGGCGACATGACCCCGCTGTACGAAGCGATCATGAAGCACGCGCCGAAGCCGGAAGTGGACCCGGAAGGCCCGTTCCAGATGCGCATCAGCCAGCTGGACTACAACAACTTCGTGGGCGTGATCGGCATCGGCCGCATCCAGCGCGGCACCCTGAAGAAGAACATGCAGGTCGCGGTCATCGACCGTGAAGGCAAGAAGCGCAACGGCAAGGTGCTGCAGGTGCTGGGCTTCATGGGCCTGGAGCGCATCGAGCAGGATTCGGCCGAGGCCGGCGACATCGTGGCCATCTCCGGCATCCAGGAGCTGACCATCTCCGACACCATCTGCGCACCGGACTTCCCGGAAGCCCTGCCGGCGCTGACCGTCGACGAGCCGACCATCTCGATGACCTTCCAGGTGAACAACTCGCCGTTCGCCGGCAACAAGGACCTGTCCGGTGGCAAGTTCCTGACCAGCCGCCAGATCAAGGACCGCCTGGACCGTGAAAAGGTCCACAACGTGGCCCTGAAGGTCGAGCAGCTGGAAGACGCCGACAAGTTCCTGGTCTCCGGCCGTGGCGAACTGCACCTGTCGGTGCTGATCGAGAACATGCGCCGCGAAGGCTACGAGCTGGCCGTGTCGCGCCCGGAAGTGATCATCAAGGAAATCGACGGCCAGCTGATGGAGCCGATCGAGCAGCTGGTGGTGGACATCGAAGAAGTCCACCAGGGCGGCGTGATGGAAAAGCTGGGCACCCGCAAGGGCCAGTTGAAGAACATGGAATCGGACGGCAAGGGCCGCGTGCGCCTGGAATACCAGATCCCGGCCCGTGGCCTGATTGGTTTCCAGAACGAGTTCAAGACCCTGACCCAGGGTTCGGGCCTGCTGTTCCATGTGTTCGACCACTACGGCCCGAAGGAACAGGGCGCGATCGCCAAGCGCATCAACGGCGTGATGATCGCCAATGCGCCGGGCGTCACCCCGGCCTACTCGCTGGGCCCACTGCAGGAACGCGGCAAGCTCTTCGCCGCCGAAGGTGACAACGTGTATGAAGGCCAGCTGGTCGGCATCCACTCCAAGGACAACGACCTGACCGTCAACGCGATCAAGACCAAGCCGCTGACCAACATGCGCGCTTCGGGCAAGGATGATGCGATCCAGCTGACCCCGGCGATCAAGTACTCGCTGGAACAGGCCCTGGACTTCATCGAAGACGACGAGCTGGTCGAGATCACCCCGAAGGAGATCCGCCTGCGCAAGAAGTTCCTGACCGAGAGCGACCGCAAGAAGGCTTCGCGCGGCGGCTGAGCCAGCACCCCGTGAGCCAGAGCGGCTACAACCCGGATCCACACCGGCATCCGGGCCTGCACGTCATCGCCCTGCTCGAAGCGAGCAAGGCGATGCTGGCACTGTTGGCTGCCACCGGGCTGGAAGTGCTCGGACCGCAGCCGCTGCGGCACGGCATCATGGCCCTGATCCGGCGTTTCAGCCTGGATCCGGACCACGGCACCCTGCCCTCGCTGCTGCACATGATCAGCCCCGACGCGGTCCACCTGGCCGCGGCGGGGATGATCGGTTACGGACTGCTGCACCTGGTCGAAGCCTGGGGCCTGTGGCGGGCCAAGGCCTGGGCCTCCTGGCTGGGTTGCCTGACCGCTGCCCTGTACCTGCCCTTCGACATCTTCGCGATCATCCGCCATCCCGGCTGGCCGTCGTGGACGATCCTGGCGATTAACCTGATCGTGGTCTACGTACTCGCCCGCGACCTGCGCAAGCGCCACCGCTGAGCACTCGCTACACTGGGGATTGGAGCCGACCAAGCCGCCCCATGCGCCTGTCCTTGCCGCCTCTGCTGACCTGCCTGCTCGCCGCGCTGCCGGCGCTGCTTTCGGCTGGCTGCAGCCCGGCCACGCCCAGCGCGCATGCGGCCGAACCTGCGAGCCGCAACGTGCCATTCCCGTACGCCGAAACCGATATTGCCGACCTGCAGGCGCGGATGACCGCCGGTGAACTGGACAGCACCACCCTGACCCAGGCCTACCTGCAGCGCATCGCCGCCCTGGACCGCGCCGGGCCGCGCCTGCGCGCGGTGATCGAGCTCAACTCCGATGCCCTGAAGGAAGCCGCCGCGCGCGACCGCGAGCGCCGTAGCGGCCACCTGCGCGGCCCGCTGCACGGCATCCCGCTGCTGTTGAAGGACAACATCAACGCCGCGCCGATGGCCACCAGTGCCGGCTCTCTGGCCCTGCAGAGCTTCCGTCCGGACGATGCCTACCTGGTGCGCCGGCTGCGCGATGCCGGCGCCATCGTGCTGGGCAAGACCAACCTCAGCGAATGGGCCAATTTCCGCGGCAATGATTCGATCTCCGGCTGGAGCGCGCGCGGCGGCCAGACCCGCAATCCCTATCGGCTGAGCCATTCGCCCTGTGGTTCCAGCAGCGGCAGCGCGGTAGCCGTGGCCGCCAACCTCGCCAGCGCAGCAATCGGTACCGAAACCGACGGCAGCATCGTCTGCCCGGCGGCGATCAATGGCATCGTCGGCCTCAAGCCGACCGTAGGCCTGGTCAGCCGCGACGGCATCATCCCGATTTCCTTCAGCCAGGACACCGCCGGTCCGATGGCGCGCAGTGTCGCCGACGCTGCCGCCGTGCTGACCGCGATCGCCGGCCGCGATGATGCCGACCCGGCCACCGCGACCATGCCCGGCCGCGCGGTCTACGACTACACCGCGCGACTGGACCCCCAGGGCCTGCGCGGCAAGCGCATCGGACTGCTGCAGACACCCTTGCTGAAGTACCGGGGCATGCCGCCACTGATCGAACAGGCGGCGACCGAGCTGCGTCGCGCCGGCGCCGTGGTGGTGCCGGTGGAGCTGCCCAACCAGGGCGCTTGGGCCGAGGCCGAGCGCACGCTGCTGCTGTACGAATTCAAGGCCGGGCTGGAGCGCTACTTCAGCGCCCATCGCGCCCCGCTGCGCAGCCTGGCCGAACTGATCGCCTTCAACCAGGCGCACAGCAAGCAGGAGCTGGGCCTGTTCGGCCAAGAACTGCTGGTGGCGGCCGACGCCACCGCCGGCCTGGCCGACCCGGCCTATATCCGCGCGCGCAGCGATGCACGCCGGTTGGCGGGCCCGGAAGGCATTGATGCTGCCCTCGCCGCCCACCAGCTTGATGCGCTGGTGGCCCCCACCACCGGCGTGGCGTGGCCAATCCGCAGCGAAGGCGACGATTTCCCCGGCGAGAGCTACAGCGCTGCCGCTGTGGCTGGCTATCCCAGCCTGACTGTGCCGATGGGCCAGATCAACGGCCTTCCCGTCGGCCTGCTGTTCATGGGCACCGCCTGGAGCGAGCCGAAGCTGATCGAGATGGCCTACGCCTACGAGCAGCGCACGCGCGCACGGCGCCCGCCGCACTTCGATACCGACGCGCTGATCGACGCTGGCGAGCCCTGAGCTCCGGT
>NZ_JAOBZT010000111.1:0-8936 GCF_029839005.1 Stenotrophomonas sp. GD03958
ACCCGGCCCTGGACAGTTTCCTGCCTCCGGTATCCACCACGGGAAGATCAAGAGAAAAGGCAACAGCAACAGCATCAGCAAAGGCAATGGCGGTTGGCTGGCGGGCTCGGCTTTGCGAGCGAAGCGACCCGCTTTTGCTCTTGTTGTTGATTTCCCCGTGGTGGATCGGCCGCCGGAATCTGTCTGGGGCCGGGCGGGTGGGGTTGGCGGGGTATCCGCGCCAGGGATGGCGCGGCTAAGCCTCCAGGGACGGATTCACGGCGTCCCCGCCAATCCCACCCGCCCGGCCCACCTTCAGGAAACCCGCTTTCAGCGACCAACCCCACCCCACCACGGAGGGGCTCCACCGTTCGCCGATCCCCGCCGAAGGCGCGCCTCCCGCGCTGCAGCATGCCCATGCGCAAACCTGCGCCATCATGGACACCCCGCCCCCGCCAGGACCGCGCCATGCAGCAGTACCTGCTTCTGATCTACATCGAGCCTGCCCTGCTGCAGGCCCTGCCCACCGAAGAATTCAACGCGCTGATGCGCGACTGCCTGGCCCATGCCGACAAGCTGCAGGCCGAAGGCACGCTGCTGGCCGCGCAGAAGCTGCAGCCGGTCGACACCGCGCAGACCCTGCGCGTGCGTGATGGCCACAGCCGTGTATTGGATGGCCCGTTCGCCGAAACCCGCGAACTGCTGGCCGGCTTCAACCTGATCGTCGCCCGCGACCGCGACGAAGCCATGCGCATCGCCCGCGACTTCCCTTGGGCACGCTTCGGCAGCATCGAAGTGCGGCCGCTGGAAGACATGGACGCCGAGCGCGAACGCTGCGGCGCGCCGGCTGCGGCTGCGGCTACGGCAGCAGCCGTACCCTGATCTCGCGCGGGCCGATGCCTTCATTGCCGCTGTAGTCGCGCACGCTGGCGCGCACGATGTACTCGCCCGGCGGCAGCGCCGCCGGCTGCCAGCGCCCGGTTTCCATCAGGCCATCGCGCACGGTGTTGGTGGCCAGGTAGCGGAAGCGGGTCACCGCGCTGCCATGCACGGTGATGCCGCTGTCCGGTGCGTAGGCCACGCGCACCGCTTCCCGCTGCGGCGGCATGCTGTTGAACACGATGTTCCAGCGTGGCTGCTCGTAGCCCTGCAGCGGTTGGCCGCCCGCATCGAGAATCTGGTAACCCACCTGGTACATGCCCAGGCGCCGCCGCGGCAGGTTGTTGTCGACCTGGTCCCAGGCTTCGACCACGATCTGCACACCGCGTCCCTGGCGCGCCACCATCACCACGCCACCGCTGCCTGCGGCCATCGGCTGGTCGTTGTCGTCCAGTAACGCCACATCGGTGATGCGCGGTGCGAAGTGGTCGGCGTAGTTCTGGAAGCCCAGCGCCACGGCGTTGGTCTCGAAACCACCGGTACCCACCGCCAGGTGCACATGCGCCTGGTTGTTGATGCTGCCCAGGCGATCGCCGACGTGGATACGCATGCCGCGGCGCACGCGCATCCGCTCCAGCTTGCCCTGCTCGTCGTACAACGCCTGCCAGCGCGCGTCGAACGGCACATCACGCGGGGTGCGGCCGACCCGCATGTGGATGTACTTGAGGCGATCCACGGCCAGGCCCTCGGCCTGTTCACCCAGACTCCAGGCCGCCATCGGGCTGCTGATCTTGCCATCGGCGATCGCCAGCACGGTCTGGCCCACATCACCGCGCACGTCGAAGCCCCCATGCAGGTGATGGCGGCTCTCGCCGCTGAAGTTGCCGCGCACCTCTCCCAGCGTGCCGACCACTTCGTGCCAGCCATCCTGCGGCGCCAGCGGCCAACGGCCGCCCGTCTTCGGCAACGCGGCATCGGCTGCCGGGCCGACCAGTGCCGGCGCAGGCAGTTCGCCCACCGGCAGCGGCCGCAGGCGATGCAGACGGTAGCTTGCGGCGTCGGCCACCAGCACGCTGCCATCGGCATCCAAAGCCAGGCCACTGGGGCGGGCCAGGCGTGGCAGTCGACCGTTGCCGACCAGCGCGATCTGATGGCCCTGCGGCGTCACCTGCACGATGCGGCCATCCATGTCGCCCACGTACAGCACGCCATCGTGGGTGGTGGCCAACGACAGCGGCCCATTGATCACGCCACCACCACCCACCACGGTGCTGACCGTGCCATCGGCACCGACGCGGCGCACCGCGTTGTTGAACAGGTCGGCCACCAGCAACGCGCCCTGCGCGTCGAAGGCCAACGCCACCGGCGTATCGAAGCGCGCAGCGGCGCCCGTGCCATCGGCCAGGCCCGGCCGATCGCCACCGGCCAGTGTGCGCACGTTGCCATCGGTACCGATCACCCGGATGCGGTCATTGAAGGTATCGGCCACGTAGACCTGGCCCTGCGCATCCACTGCGATGCCCATCGGCGCATCGAAGCGCGCCTGCGCGGCAGGTCCATCAACGTGGCCCTGTTCACCACCGGCCAGCGTGGTCACCTGGCCGTCGGTGCCGATGCGGCGGATGGCGTGGTTGCCGGTGTCGGCCACATACAGGTTGCCCTGCGCGTCGGCGGCAATGCCCGAAGGCGTGTTGAAACTGGCCTGCAGTGCCGGGCCATCAACGCGCCCCTCGCCTTGCCCGGCCACCGTTTCGACGCGGCCATCGGGCAGGCGGCGACGGATCCGGTTGTTATCACCGGCATCAGTGAAATAGACACTGCCATCGGCACTGCGCAGCAACGCATAGGGATCGGCGAAGCGTGCCTGCCCGGACGCGCCGTCGCGGTCACCGGGGTGACCATCGCCGGCCAGCGGCTCGATCTGTGCGGTCCACGCCAGTGGCGTTGGAGCCGGGCCCGCCGGTTCAGCCAACGTGTGCAGCGGTGTCTCCCACCAGGTCGCGGCCAGTGCCACTGCCGTTGCCAACGCCACACCTGCCGCCATCCATTGCCACCGTGCCATCGCGCTGCGCTGCCTGCCTGCTGCCTGAAGAGGCACCGACAATAGACGCTGGGCACCGCATGCGCCAAGGCCAATCGTACTGCCGGATACCAGAGTTCCATGCGCAAAGCTTGTTCTCACCAGCCCCAGCAGGTTCAATGCGGTTCCCACGGATGGAGATCCTCCATGCCCCGCATCCTCCCCCTTGCTGCCCTGCTGGCCGCCGCATTGGCCAGCACATCCGCCACCGCTTCGATCACGGTGGCGCCGCAGAAGCCGTCAATCACCGCCGATGTGATGCACATGGCCTATGCCACCCGCTGGGATGAGGCCATCCAGCAGTCACGCAGCGGCAACACGCTGGGCGCGCTGATCGCGATGGAACGGCTGATGGAAGATCCGATGCTGGATGACTTCGATGCCGAACATCGCGGCCGCGCCGCGCAGGTGGCCGGCTGGACCGCGATGGTGCAGAAGAAGCCGGACCAGGCCCGCCGCTACCTGCAGCGCGCACTGGAAGCACTGCCGGACGACGCGCAGATCCTGCTGACCCTGGTCTCGGTGGAACTGTCCGAGAACCAACCGGCACCTGCCACGAAGCACCTGGTGCAGGCGCTGAAGCATGCCGAGGCGCCGTTGCCGGTGGACCACCACGCGATCAACTACCTGCAGTTCCGCCTGCGGGACCAGCCCCAGCAGCGCATGGAACTGCTGCAGGCGCTGTTCGACAACGGCTGGAAGAGCGGCGGCCTGGAACCCACCGGACTGTGGCTGGCACTGGCAACACTGCAGGCCGACAATGGCCGGGGCGACGACATCCCGGCCACGTTGGCGCGCATCACCGGCCCCGCCGAGATCATCCGCCTGCGCAGTGACAAGCGGTTTGATCGCTATGTCGACCGCGACGATGCCCGCTTCGACCCAGTGCAGGCTGCACAGAAGCACCTCGACGAACTGCGGGTTTCCGGCCTGCTCGACCGGGCGCTGGACGCACGCATGGCCGAGTTCAGCAGCACGCTGCTGATGCTGGACCGCAACGAGGAAGTGCTGGCGCTGACCGATGGCATGGCCGGTGCGGCGGCCGAAGGTGAGTCGCCCTCGGCGACGGAAGCCGAATGGGTGGCGTGGCTGCTCAACAGCCGGCTTATGGCGCTGCGCCGGTTGGGCCGTAACGATGATGCGCTGGCCACAGCCAGGCTGGCCGCACGCATCGGTGCGCTGGGCCCGGATGGTGCCGAGCACCAGTTCAACGTCGGCTTCTTGCTCAGTTCGCTGGGCCGCATGCAGGACGCTGCTGTCGCGGTGAATGACATGCCGGGCCTGGCCGGTTATGGCAAGGCGGCCCAGGCACTGCTGCAGTTCGTTGCCGCCCGTGAACGTGGCGATGCCAAGACCGAACAGGCCGCGCGCGCAGCCATCCTGGCCCAGGGCGATGACGCGCGCCTGTTCCAGCGCGAGATGCTGCTGGAGGAAGGCAATCTGGACGCGGCCGCTGCGGTGCTGATCGAACAGCTGCGCTCACCGGTTGAGCGCGGCGAGGCACTGGCCTCCCTGCAGGACATGCGCACCTATCCGTCGCTGCCCGGCGACGTGAAGATCGATGCCGCCTGGCGTGTGCTGAAGCAGCGTGCCGACGTGCAGGCCGAGGTGGCACGCGTCGGCCGCATCGAGCACTACGACCTGGTCAGCACGTCCACCTCGCGCTGAGCCGATTTCCTGTGGAGCCGAGCGTGGGCTCGGCACTACACCTCCCGCCTAGCGGGCTGGCACTTCGGTGCGGATGCCCATCGCTTCGCGGTAGCGCGCGTACAGCGCCATCACCTTGTCCACATAGGCCAGGGTTTCGGCGTAGGGCGGCACGCCCTTGTAGCGGGTGACTGCACCGATGCCCGCGTTGTAGGCAGCCGCCGCCAACGGGCGATCGCCGTTGTAACGGCGCAGCAGCGCGCGCATGTAGCGCGCGCCGCCCTCGATCGACTGCTGCGGCGAAAACGGATCGCGCACGCCATATTCCTGTGCGGTCTCCGGCATCAACTGCATCACGCCCTGTGCGCCCTTGCTGGACACCGCCAGCGCATCGAAATTGCTTTCGGCATGGGCGATTGCGCGCAGCCAGGCATCGTCGACGCCCGTGGCCTTGGCCGCGGCCTTGAACTGCCTGGCGTGCTGCGCCAGCTGCGGCTTGCCCACCTTGCCCAGGCCTTCGTGGGCAGGCTCGCCCGGCGGCGTGGCCACGGTGAACTTCAGGAATACCCGCGAGCCGGGCAGGTTGCGGGTGGAGTAGACCAGCACGCCATCCTGCTCGCGCTCGTACAGTACGCCGCTGAACACGCCCATGTTGCCCCACAGGTTCGGGGTCTGGATGGCGTTGTCGTCGATTTCCTTCGGGCTACAGCGCGAACCCGGCTCCGGCGCGGTGGCCAGGCTGACGGTGTTGCCCTGCACACAGCGGTAGACAGTGCGTGCGGCGGCCAGCCCGGGCCACAGGCTGGGCAGCAGCAACAGCACAAGCAGGAGAGGGCGACGGGACATGGCGGCCGGATCATCCGGCCGCGCCCGCGAATGTTGGGTGAATGGGGGTCGGCAGGGCTGCGCCCTGCACTTGCGCCGGCGCCCGCAGCGGTAGAGTCGACTGTCAGTCGACTATCGCGCGCAGCGCGGGGTTTTCCGGAAGCCCATGGAAGAGCAGTCGACTAACAGTCGACTCTACCGATTTCCGATGTTCCCGATTTCCGGCGTTGCCGAAACCCCGCATTCCCGGTCATTTCACCGTTCTGCGACGCAGCCGGTACCCCACGCCCAGCAGCACGAACCACACCGGGCTGGCGATCAGCGCCTCGCGGGTGTCAGCCTGCAGGCTCAGCAGCACCAGCACCGCGGCGAAGAACACCAGGCAGGCCCAGCACATGGCGACGCCGCCGGGCATCTTGAAGATCGAGGCGGCGTGACGTTCAGGGTGGCGGCGGCGGTAGACCATGTAAGCCACCAGGATCAGCGACCAGACGAATATGAACAGCACCGTCGCCAGCGTGGTCACCAGGGTGAAAGCAGTCACCAGGTTCGGAATCAGGTAGATCAGCAGCGTGCCACCCAGCAGGCACAGGCACGAGAACAGCAGGCCACGGGCAGGCACGGCAGCGCGCGACAACTTCGACAGCCCCCGCGGTGCGTGGCCTTCCTCGGCAAGGCCGTACAGCATGCGACTGGTGGAGAAGATGCCGCTGTTGGCCGAGGACGTGGCCGAAGTCAGCACCACGAAGTTGATCAGGCTGGCGGCGGCAGGAATGCCGGCCAGCACGAACAGCTGCACGAACGGGCTCTTGTCCGGCACTACCTGGCGCCACGGGGTGACGGCCATGATCGCAATCAGCGCCAGCACGTAGAAGATGATGATGCGTACCGGAATCGAGTTGATCGCCTTGGGCAGGTTGCGCTCGGGGTCGGCGGTCTCGGCGGCGGTGGTGCCGACCAGCTCGATGCCGACGAAGGCGAACACCGCAATCTGGAAACCGGCGAAGAAGCCGACCAGGCCCATCGGGAACAGGCCGCCGTCATTCCACAGGTTCGACAGCGACGCGGTGTGGCCACTGGGCGAGGTGAAGCCCCAGGCCACCAGCCCGGCGCCGGTGATGATCAGCGCGCAGATCGCCACGATCTTGATCAGCGCAAACCAGAACTCCATCTCGCCGAACAGCTTCACGGTCACCAGGTTCAGTGCCAGCAACAGCAGCACGCAGGCCAGCGCCGGTATCCACGCATCCAGCCCGGGGAACCAGAACTGCGCATAGGCGGCAATGGCGATCACATCGGCGATGGCGGTCACGATCCAGCAGAACCAGTATGTCCATCCACAGAAGAACCCGGCCCATGGGCCGAGCAGATCCGTGGAGAAATCGATGAAGGACTTGTACTGCAGATTCGACAGCAGCAGCTCACCCATCGCGCGCATCACGAAGAACAGCATCGCGCCGATGATCAGGTAGACGAAGACGATGGAGGGTCCGGCCAGGCTGATGGTCTTGCCCGAGCCCATGAACAGGCCGGTGCCGATGGCACCGCCGATGGCGATCAGTTGCAGGTGGCGGTTGGAAAGGCTGCGGCGCAGGTGCTCGGGGGGCGTTGCGGGCTCGGTCATGGGCGCGGGCAAGAGGGCGGCGAAGCGTTCGACGGTAGTCCTCCAGCGCCCGGAGCGCCAGCATCGGGCGGGTCAATCACGTCAAACTTGGCCGCTTTCATCACAATGTGACCGAATACCGGATTGATCCCATTCCGCCCGGCCCTGCGCCATGCTCAGATAGCCGTTCCTGCCCAAGGATCGGCCCGCCCATGTGCCCTGCCCTGCCCACCCCGCTGGAGCCCCGGCCATGAGCCGGCTGCGCGTGATCATCGGTGGCACCGCGCTGGCGATTCTGGCCGCGGCCGTGCCGATCGCGGTGATGGCCTATGCCACCTGGGACCGGGCCGTCAGTGTCGAGCAGCAGCGCCTGCGCGATATCGCCGGTCGTACCCTGCGCCGCGCCGACCAGTCCTACCGGGAAGCACTGGCGGCGCTGCAGTCGGCCGAGGCCGGCGCCCAGGACGCCTGCGGGCCGGACCATATCCGGCGCATGCAGACGCTGGTGATGACGTCGCCGTCGGTTGACCAGATGGGCTACTTCGAGGGTGGCAAGCTGCGCTGCACGTCGTGGGGGCCGTTCCTGTCCGACGTGAGGCAGCCGAAGGCCGACCACGTCACCAGTGATGGCGCCGGCATTGCCGTGGATGTGCGCCCCGAGGCAAGCGGACGGCGCCAGGTGCTGTCGATCCTGTATGGCAACTACGACGTCCTGGTCGATCCGCGCCGGTTTGTCGATGTCATCGCCGACCCGAACGTGCGCCTTGCCCTGGCCAGCCCGGATGGCCGCCTCCTGGCCAGGCAGAGCGGCATGGATCCCGCGTTGCTGGAGACCCTGCTGCGTGCGCCCGAGGAAGGCCTGGACCACAACACCCTGTACGCCACCGCCCGCAATGAAGAGTGGCTGGCGATCGCAACCACGCCGCGTACCGCGCTGGCTGCAACCTTCCGCCAGCAGGCGTGGCTGTTCGTGCCGATCGGCGTTCTGCTGGCCGCTGCCGGTGCCGGCCTGGTGGTGTGGCTGTCGCGTCGCCGCCTGTCCCTGCGCGGCGAACTGGCCACGGCGATCCGCCGCCGCGAGCTGTACCTGCACTACCAGCCGATCATCGAGCTGGATACCGGCATCTGCGTCGGCGCCGAGGCCCTGGTGCGCTGGCAGCGCCCGGATGGCACGCAGGTACGGCCGGACCTGTTCATTCCGCTGGCCGAAGAGGCCGGCATGATCGGCGCGATCACCGATCTGGTGATCGAGAACGTCGTGCGCGACATGCGCGATCTGTTGGTCGCCGACCGCAGCGCACACATCGCGATCAACCTGGCCGCCGAAGACATCAGCAGCGGCCGTGCGCTGAAGATGATCTCCAAGCACATGACCGGCAGCGGCATCCTGCCGCAGCAGATCTGGATGGAAGCCACCGAGCGCGGCTTCCTCGATCTGGACCGCGCCCGCACGATGCTGGCGCAGGCACGTCGCGCCGGCCACAGCGTGGCCATCGATGATTTCGGAGTCGGCTTCTCCAGCCTGCAGTACCTGGAGCAGCTGCCGCTGGACGCGCTGAAGATCGACAAGTCGTTCATCGATGCGATCGACACCGAGAGCGCGACGAGCCCGGTGACGCCGCACATCATCGACATGGCCAAGGAGCTGGGCCTGTGGGTGGTGGCCGAGGGCGTGGAGACCGAGGCGCAGTTGGCATATCTGCATGCGCGCAAGGTCGAGTTCGCGCAGGGCTGGCTGTTCTCGCGGCCGCTGCCACGGGACGAGTTCGTGGTGTTCCACCACAAGCGGCAGCAGCGCTATGGCGCGGCGCGGGAGCACATGCAGAATCCGCGCAGCGTGCCGATCGAGCGTGAGGGCGTGGAGTAGGACGGCGAACGGCGGAGCCCCTCGTGGTGGGGCGCGCCCGGCGAATCCATCAGTTG
>NZ_JAOBZT010000112.1:0-8428 GCF_029839005.1 Stenotrophomonas sp. GD03958
TCCATGGGGGCTTGGTCGCGGCATCCATGCCGCTCACACCCCCGCAACCGGACCCACCCCGCCTTCGACAGTTGGTCGCTGCTGTTGGTGCCAGCTGCTGTTGGTGGGTGCCGACCGTTGGTCGGCACGGGATCGGATCCCATCTCTGATTCATTTCCGGCTGACGATGAATAAACTGGCCCCATGTCCATCGAACTGCGCCACCTGCGCTACTTCCTCGCTGTTGCCGATACGCTGCACTTCGGCCAGGCGGCCGAGCGCCTGGGCATGTCGCAGCCGCCGCTCAGCCAGCAGATCCGGCAGCTGGAGGAACTGATCGGCGCGCGCCTGTTCGTGCGAAGCCATCGCCGCGTGCAGCTGACGACTGCTGGGGAGCTGCTGCAGGAACGCGCGCGCGCAATCGTGCAGCAGGTGGAAACCGCGGTGGACGAGGTGCAGCGTGCGCAGCGCGGCGAGCAGGGTGAACTGCATATCGGCCTGACCCGGGCCACGCCGCTGTCGCCACAGATCCCGCGTTCGATCCTGCATTACCGCCAGCAGTATCCGCAGGTGCGGCTGCAGCTGAGCGAGATGAACACGCTGCAGCAGATTGATGCGCTGCTCGACGGTTCACTGGACGTGGGCATCATCCGCAAGCGTGCGTTGCCGCCGGAACTGGTGGCACACAGCCTGTTCGTCGATCCGCTGGCGCTGATCGTGCATGCCGGCCACCCTGCCCTGCGCAGGCTGTCGAAGCAGGGCACCTTGTCGTTGCGCGACTTCGCGCAGGAGCCGTTCGTGGCATTCCGGCGCAGCGCGGGCGCGGGCATCCACGACCACATGATCGCGTTGTGTGCGGCGGCGGGCTTCACGCCGCGCATCGTGCAGGAAGCTGGTGAAGCATCGACGTTGATCAGCCTGGCCGCTGCGGGCTTGGGTGCGGCGATCCTGCCGTCGTCGTGCGATCACATCCGGGTGGAAGGATCGCGCTTCGTGGCGTTGGCCGATGCTGGCGCGCATTCGGAAGTGCAGCTGGCGTGGCATCGCGAGCGGGTGACGCCGCTGATCCGAAACTTCGCCGGGCTGCTGCGCGGGGCGTTCGCCGGTGGAGTCGACTGTTAGTCGACTATCGCGCGCAGCGCGGGTTTTCGCGATCTGATGGAAGAGCAGTCGACTGACAGTCGACTCTACCTCGGCAAAGCCGCTACACCGTGGTTGCCGGCCAGCGGCCGGCACTACCGTACACGTTGGTTCACGCTGTCACCGGCTGCGGCGCGCGCTGCTGCAGCGCCCAGATGATGCCACCACCGATCAGGGTCAGCACCGCGGCGAACGCGCACACGCCCCACCAGTCCCAGGCCGCGTAGGCCAGGCCGCCGACCCCGCCCAGCACGCTGGAGCCCAGGTAGTAGGCGAACAGGTACAGCGCCGACGCTTCCGCGCGCATCGTACCGGCACGGCTGCCGACCCAGCTGCTGGCCACCGAGTGGCCGCCGAAGAAGCCGAAGGTCACCAGCGCGATGCCCAGGGCCATCGTGCTCAGCCACGGCATCGCCAGCAGCGCGATGCCGGCGCCGATCAGCGCGAACGAGATCGACAGGATGCGGCCGCGCCCGTACCGCGTGGCCTGCTGGCCCATCCACGCCGAACTGAAGGTGCCCACCAGGTACACGCTGAAGATCAGCCCGACCACGGTCTGGCTGAGGTGGTACGGCGGCGCCAGCAGGTGGTAGCCCAGGTAGTTGTAGAGGGTGACGAACACGCCCATCAGCACGAACGAGGTGGCGAACAGCCACGGCAGGCCCGGGTCGGCGAACAGCAGGCGCCAGCGCGACGGCAACTGGCGCAGGCCATCGCGGCGGGGATGGAAATGGCGCGACGGCGGCAGCTGCAGCCACAGCAGCACGGTGCTGGCCACGGCGATGATCGAGACCACGCCGATGCCCCAGCGCCAGCCCCAGTGATCGGCGATGATGCCGGCCAGCAGGCGCCCGCTCATGCCACCGATGGCGTTGCCGCCGATGTACAGGCCCATCGCCAGGCCCAGCGCGCGGCTGTCCATTTCCTCGACCAGGTAGGTCATCGCCACTGCCGGCACGCCGCTCAGCGCCAGGCCAAGCAGGGTGCGCAGCACCAGCAGCGTGGTCCAGTCGTCCACCAGCGCCGTGCTCAGCGACAGCATGGCCGACGCCAACAGCGCAACGATCATCAACGGGCGACGGCCGACCGCATCGGACAGCAGGCCGGCCAACAGCATCGCCACCGCCAGCGTGCCGGTGGTCAGCGACAACGACATCGCGCTGCCTGCGGCCGACACGCCGAAGTGGCGGCTGAACTCGGGCAGCAGCGGCTGCACGGTATACAGCAGGCCGAAGGTGGAGAAGCCGGCCAGGAACAGTGCCAACGCGGTGCGGCGGAAGGCCGGGGTGCCCTGCTGGATGCGGGTGTCGGTGCCGGTATCGAGAGTGGAGGGACGGTCTTCAACGGCCGCCGCAGTTTCGCCAGTCATGGAATCGAAGGGCCGGTGGGGACGGCCGGGCGTGGGAGGGAACGGGCCTCAGACTAGGCCCGTCGATCCAGTCGATCCATAACCTGATAGATCAGGATTGATATATAGAAAGTATCAATTCAGCTTACAGGCGCTGCCACTCGAAACCGTCGCCCCGGCGGTAATACACCGCCACCGCCCGGCCGTAGACCTTGTCCGCATCGACGAAACCGAAGAAGCGGCCGTCGAAGCTGTCGCCACGGTGGTCTCCCAGCACCAGCAGCTTACCGGCCGGCACCACCAGATCGTCAATGTCCGGGCCACCGCCCATGTCCAGGTCGAGACGGGCACGGCGCTCGCCGAAGGCTTCCACGTCCTGCAGGTCGGCAATCTGCAGCGGCTGGCCGTTGATGCTCAGATGGCCCTCGCGCATCTGCACATGGTCACCGGCCACCGCCGCCACGCGCTTGATCAGCCGGGTGCCGTCGGCCGGTGAATCGAACACCGCCACTTCACCACGCTGCGGAACGCCGGTGGACATCAGTTCCTTGCCGGTAAACGGCAGGCGCAGCCCATAGGCACGCATGTCCACCATCACCCGGTCGCCGGGCTGCAGGGTCGGCTGCATCGAGCCGCTGGGCACCACGTAGTGGTTGGCCAGGGTATCGCGGGCGGCGGCGAGCAGGCCGAGCATCACCAGCAACGGTAGCGCCTCCTTCTTCAGCCAGGCCAGCGCGCGTTCGGAAAAGGGAGGGCGGGCAACAGCATCCATGACAGGCTCCGGGTGGGTGGTCGCTGCATCAGACCACACTCGGGCGGGAGAGGTTCCCGCGCCGGCTTGTTGTAGAGCCGAGCCCGCGCTCGGCTGCTCTTCGAGTGTCGGTGCACGCCAGCCGAGCGTAGGCTCGGCTCTACAGGAAGGGTTACGCAGGTTTTACGCGCGCACCCGGCCACGGGCATCGCACCTTTACGGCCAGCACGTGCATCGTGTGCCCACCGCGCCGCAGGGCGCATTCCGCAAGGTGTTGTATGACCCTCCTGGTGATCCGCCACGCCTCTTCGTCGGCACCGCGTCCCCAACTGCCGGCACAGTTGGCCGGCCATCGCGTGCTGTGCAGCGACTGCGCCAGCCTGTCCGAAGTGCGCCAGTGCCTGTGCCAGCCGCAGGCGCGTTCGGCCGACTGGGTGCTGCTGGATGTCGGCGTGGCCGACGAGGCGCAATGGCAGGCCGAGGGTGGCGCACTGCAGGCGGCGCTGGAACGGCTGCCGGCGCAGTACATCGAGCTGCAGTCGCCCAGCGAGCCCGGCCTGGATGCGCGGCTGCGCCTGCAGCACGGCCCCGCCGCGGTAGTGGTCGACCAGCGCAGCCAGCAGGCCGGCTATCCGCTGTCGCTGGCCATCGTCGGCCGTCGCCTGGCGCAGGAGGGCTGAGCCATGTCGATCTTCATCATCCGCGGCCCGGAAGCCGCCGGCGCCTTGATCCGCACGGCAATGCCACTGCCGGCGCCGGTCCTGAAGTCGCTGGTGCATCGCGCGATCGATGCCGGCACCAGCGTGGCGATCCGTGCCTGTGGCTCGGAACAGGAACTGCTGGACGCACTGCGCGTGGCCGATCACAGCCGTGGCGAAGTGACACTGCTTGACCCGGGTGCGTGCGCCAACAGCCTGCGCCTGCAGCGCCTGCTGCCCTACCTGCACAATGCCTACGTGGAGGTCCACGACGACGGCGCGGTGGCCGAGCCCTGCCTGCCGGCCGGTGTCGGCCAGCGCTTGGGCATCGCCGCCGGCTATGGCGCGCAGAGCTATGTGCTGGCGTTGGATATCGCGCTCGATCACCTCGGGTTGGCCGAGCAGGCCAACCGGGTGCACGTGGGGACGTGATCCGCTTGTGTAGAGCCGAGCCCATGCTCGGCTGCGTCTCCAGAAAAAGCCAGCCGAGCATGGGCTCGGCTCTACACAAAGAAAAACGGCGGGGTTTCCCCCGCCGTTTTCGATTTCTTACTTCAGCCCGCGGAACTTCAGCAAAGGTTCCACCGACGGGTCCTTGCCGCGGAAATCGCGGTACAGGGTCGACAGCTCCACGCTGTTGCCGCGCGAGAGGATCTTGTCGCGGAACTCCTGGCCGTTGGCCGCCGTCAGCCCACCGTGCTCGGTGAACCACTGGTAGGCGTCATGGTCGAGCACTTCGGCCCAGAAGTAGGCGTAGTAGCCGGCCGAGTAACCGCCACCCCAGATGTGGTCGAAGTAGGTGGTGCGGTAGCGCGGCGGCACCTGCGGCAGGTCGACCTTGAACTTCTTCAGCGCGCTGGCTTCAAAGGCGCCGACATCCTGCAGCGGCGCGTCGGCCTTCTGGGTGTGCCAGGCCAGGTCCAGCAGCGCGGCAGACAGGTACTCGGTGGTCGCATAGCCCTGGTTGAAGCTGCGCGCCTTGAGGATCTTGTCGACCAGTTCCTGCGGCATCGCCTCGCCGGTCTTGTAGTGCTTGGCGTAGTTGGCGAACACCTTCGGGTCCAGCGCCCAGTGCTCGTTGAACTGCGACGGGAACTCGACGAAGTCACGCGAGGTGGCGGTGCCGGCGATCGACGGGTACTTCACGTTCGAGAACATGCCATGCAGTGCGTGGCCGAACTCATGGAACATGGTGGTGACGTCGTCGAAGCTGATCAGCGCAGGCTGGCCGGCGGCCGGCTTGGTGAAGTTGCAGACGTTGTAGACCACCGGCTTGGCACCGGTCAGGCCGTCCTGTTCGACGAACACGTCCATCCAGGCGCCGCCGGACTTGCTGTCACGCTTGAAGTAGTCGGTGTAGAACAGCGCCAGCGAGGTGCCGTCCTTGTCGAACACTTCGTACACCTTCATGTCCGGGTTGTAGGTCGGAATGTCGGTGCGCGGCTTGAAGGTGATGCCGTACAGCTGGGTGGCGGCGTAGAAGACGCCGTTCTGCAGCACGTTGTCCAGTTCGAAGTACGGCTTGACCTGCGATTCGTCCAGATCGTACTTGGCCTTGCGCACCTGCTCGGCGTAGAAGTCCCAGTCCGAGGCGGCGACCTGGAAACCACCCTTCTGTGCGTCGATCACCTTCTGGATCTCGCCGGCTTCGGCGCGCGCCTTGGCGGTGGCGGCCGGCACGGTGTCGGTCAGCAGCTTGAGTGCCGCAGCCGGGGTCTTGGCCATCTGGTCGCCCAGCTGGTAGTCGGCGAAGGTGTCGAAGCCGAGCAGCTTGGCCTTCTGCGCACGCAGCTGGGCCAGGCGCTGCACGGTCTGCCGGGTGTCGTTGGCATCACCGCGCTCGGCGCGGGTCTCCGAGGCCTTCAGCACGGCGGCGCGCTGGTCGCGATCGCTCAGCGAGCCGAGCACCGGCTGCTGGGTGGTGTTCTGCAGCGGCAGCAGGAACTTGCCGTCCAGCTTGCGTTCCTTGGCGGCGGCCGCGGCGTTGTTGATCGCATCCTCGTCCAGGCCGGCCAGCTTGGCCTTGTCGTCGACGACGACGGCCGCAGCGGCGGTGGCGGCCACCAGGCGGGTATGGAACTGGGTGGAGAGGGTGGTCTCTTCCACGTTGAGCTTGCGCAGGGTCGCCTTGTCAGCGTCGGACAGCTGCGCACCGGCGCGCACCAGGCCGTCGTAGTAGTGCTCGACCAGGCGCTTCTGCACCGGATCCAGTTCCAGCGTGTCGCGCTGGTCATAGATCGACTTCACGCGCGCGAACAGCTTCGGATCGAGATTGATCTCGTCCTGGTGCGCAGCCAGCTTTGGCGCCACTTCTTCCTGCATCTTCTGTCGTGCATCGTTGGTATCGGCCTGGACCAGGCCGAAGAAGATGCGCGAGACGCGGTTCAGCGTCTCGCCGCTGCGCTCCATCGCCACGATGGTGTTGTCGAAGGTGGCCGGCTCGCTGCTGTCGGCGATCTTGCGCACGTCGGCCAGGTGCTGGCGCATCCCCTCTTCGAACGCCGGCAGGTAGTCGCTGTCCTTGATCTTGTCGAACGGCGGGGCCTGGAACGGCAGCGTGCTCGCACTCAGCAGAGGGTTGGTGGAGGCTTCGGCCGGCTGCTGGGCCGGGGTCTTCTGGGCATCGGACACGGGGGTGGACTCCTTGCCGGAACAGGCCGCCAACGCCAGGCTGATGGCGGCGGCCAGGACTACGGTACGCGACATGTAAAACACTCCTTGGGCAGACGGTACGGGATACCAGCCCTCCACCCTACTCCTGTCGCGCTCGCCCGGCATGTGCCGGACGTGGCGTCTATGCAGCGGCCTGCGGCAGGCTCAGACCGTACCGCGGGTCTTGCCGATCCAGGGCCGGTAGAACTCGCGGATCGCGGCCATGTCGGCAGCGTCATCACCACTGGGCGTGAACAGCGGGCCGATACCGATGGTCTTTTCCGGATAGTGGAAGTACGCGGCAAGGATCGGCACGTCAGCCATCCGGGCGATCTTCAGGAAACCGGCCTTCCAGTCCTTCACCGCCTTGCGGGTGCCCTCGGGGGTGATGGCGAACCACATCTTCTCGTTGTTGCGCAGCAGGTCCACGGCCTGTCCGACGGTGCCCTGCGGCGAGCTGCGATCGAGCGGGATCACGCCCAGCCTGTGCAGCAGCGGGCCCAGCGGCCACCAGAACAGCGACGCCTTGCCCAGTACCTTCACCTTCATGCCCAGCGCGATCTTGGCCGCCATGCCCCACAGCCCATCCCAGTTGGACGAATGCGGGGCGATGATGAAGACCAGCCTGGGGATGTCAGGCAGGGTGCCGGTCACCTTCCAGCCGCCCATGCGCAGGGTGCAGCGCGCCAGCCAGCGCAGGAAGGCGTTGGGTTTGACCTGCGGCATCTGCGGCGGCACGGCCGGCAGCAACGAAGTCGGGTTGTTCAAGCAATCACTCCCAGTCACGTGATGAGCGACCGCGCTTGATCTGCGCGCGCCCGCGTTTGGCGTCCAGACGACGCAGTTTCGACCCGAGGGTCGGCTTGGTGGCCTTGCGCGGCTTGGGCACGCTCAGCCCGGCCTGGATGAAGGCCGCCAGCCGCTCGCGCGCATCCTCGCGATTGCGATCCTGGGTCCGGAAACGTTGCGCATCGATGACCAGCACGCCTTCGCCGGTCATGCGCCGGTCACGCCGCGCCAGCAGGCGCGCGCGCAACGGTTCGGGCAACGAAGGCGAGTTGGCCACGTCGAAACGTAGTTCCACCGCGGTGGAGACCTTGTTGACGTTCTGGCCACCGGCACCGCTGGCACGCACGAACCGCTCGACGATCTCGCCGTCGGGGATTTCAAGCTGCGCGCTGATGGTGACCGGTCCACTGCCCATCCGCGCATTGTAGCGGCAGCCACGTGCCGGAGTGCGGCATCGCGCGCCGTATGCCGCCGATCAGGTACCGAACACGCCGCCTTCGCCTTGGCTGCGGGTATGCTGGCCGTCCCATGTACCGCAGGAAGCCCGCATGACCCGCACCACACCCGCCCTGCCGTCCCTGCTGCGCCGCGCCGCCCTGCTGCTGGCGCTGGCCGTGGCCAGCGTTCCGGCCCTGGCCGCGCCACCGACAGACGGCGACATCAACCGCCTGCTGTCGGCCTCGCGTGCGCAGAGCATGATCGACACCATGCTGCCGCAGATCGAGGCGATGCAGCAGCAGCAGTTCCAGCAGGTGGCCGCACAGCGCCAGCTCAATGCCCAGCAGCAGGAACAGCTGAAGCGGATCCAGGCACGCACCAGCCAGACGCTGCGCCAGGCCCTGTCGTGGCAGCAGCTGCGGCCGATGTACGTGGACCTGTACAAGAAGACGTTCAGCAAGGAAGACGTGCTGGCGATGGCCGAGTTCTACGAGAGTTCGGCCGGCCAGAGCCTGCTGGACAAGACCCCGGCGCTGATGCAGAACGTGATGGTGGCGATCCAGGCCCGCATGCAGCCGCTGTTCGCGGACCTGCAGAAGGATCTGGAGGCGATCGTCAACGAGCCGGAAAAAA
>NZ_JAOBZT010000113.1:0-8005 GCF_029839005.1 Stenotrophomonas sp. GD03958
AACGCCAAGCAGGCTTACGCGGCAGCGGCCTGTTCGCGGCGCGGGCCTTCACGCAGGGCACGGCCGACCATCCCCACCAGCAGGTCCAGCTCCTCGCTGTCCATGCCGAAGTGCGGGGTGAAGCGCAGCGAGTTCTCGCCACCGTGGATCACGTTGATGCCGTGCTGGCGCAGCCATTCTTCGGTGGAATTGGCGCCGTAGCACTTGAACTGCGGCGCCAGCTCGCAGGAGAACAGCAGGCCGGTACCCTGCACCTTGGTGATCAGGCCGCCCAGCTCGTTCTTCAGCTGCTCCAGCTTGCGTACGGCTTCGGCGCCACGTTCGGCGATGTTGGCGCGCACCTGTGGGGTCAGCTGGGCCAGCGTGGCGCAGGCCACGTCCAGCGCACGCGGGTTGCTGGTCATGGTGTTGCCGTAGATGCCCTTGCGGTACAGCTGCGCGGCATGCTCGGTCACCGCCAGCACCGACAGCGGGTACTGCGCGGCGTTCAGCGCCTTCGAATAGGTTTCCATGTCCGGCGGGTCCAAGCCTTCGAAGCCCGGGTAATCGACCACCGAGAGCACGCCATGCGCGCGCAGGCCGGCCTGGATCGAGTCGAGCAGCAGCAGGCTGCCATGCGCACGGGTCAGTTCGCGGGCCACGGCGTAGAACGACGGCGGCACCGAGCGGCCCGGGTCGCCTTCGCCCATCACCGGCTCCAGGAACACCGCCTCGATGAACCACTGGTTGCGTGCGGCGTCCTCGAACACCTTGCGCAGGCCGGCCTCATCGTACGGCGCCACGGTGATCACCGAATCCTCGCCACGGTAGCTGGCCAGGTGCTGCATGTAGCTCTTGCGGCTGGAATCGGAATACAGGGCAGGGCGGTCGGTACGGCCATGGAAGCTGCCCTTGACCACCACGCGCTTGATCGCAGCGCCAGCGTGGCGCGCACCCGGGTCGGTCTGCAGCTTGGCGTTGACGTCGGCGATGCGCGCGGCCAGGCCGACCGCTTCGGAGCCGGAATTCAGGCACATGAAACGGGCGAATGGGCAGCCGCCACGGCGATGGCCGATCTCGGCGCGCAGGGCGGTGATGAAGCGCTGCTGCGACAGGCTGGGGGTCATGATGTTGGCCATCACCTGCGGGCGGGCCATTGCCTCCAACACGGCGTCCGGGGTGTGCCCGAAGCCGAGCATGCCGTAGCCGCCAGCGTCGTACAGCACGGCGCCCTTCAGGGTGACCACCCACGGGCCGCGCGCAGCCAGTGCCACGTACGGGGTCACCGCGTCATCGGCGTAGAAGTTGACGAAACCATCCTGCATCGCGTCGATCTGCGCCTGTTCGTCCTGCGCCAGCAGCGGCCCCAGGTCGGCCTGCACGCGCGCGAATTCCTCGGCGGCGGCGTCCACCGCGGCGATCAGCTGCGGGTGGTTGGCGGACAGGGCGGTCAGCGTGGCGTCGTCCAGGCCGGAGGTGAGGCGGGTGCCAGGCTGGGCGCGCAGGGGGGCGAGGCGTTCGATGAAGCTCATTGCAGATCTCCTGAAACGATGGGTCGCACGGGCCTTCAAATGCAAAACGCGCGTCATCACGCGCGCTTGGGGGCAGGCTCGTGCAGCGGACTTCCAACTCGATGCTAGCACTTGTTTTTTTGCGCGATAACCCCGCAGAAACCTGCTGCATAGCAGCATTTTGCGCGACGTTCGCCGCGAAGCGCGCCGGCTCGCAGACGCTGGACGTACAATGCGCGCCATTGTCGACCTGTTGCCGCCCACTGCCTTGAAGAAGTCCGATTTCCACTACGACCTGCCGGCTGAACTGATCGCGCAGGCTCCCTTGGCCGAACGTTCCGCCAGCCGCCTGATGCTGGTGCCGGCCGCACCTGCGGCCTTCACCGATCTGCAGGTGCGCGACCTGCCGTCCCTGCTGCAGCCGGGCGACCTGCTGGTGTTCAACGACACCCGCGTGATCCCGGCGCGCCTGTTCGGGCAGAAGGCCAGCGGCGGCCGCGTGGAGATCCTGATCGAGCGCCTGCTCGGTGGCCAGCAGGCCCGTGCCCAGGTCGGCGCCAGCAAGTCGCCGAAGGCCGGCAGCCGCATTGCGCTGGATGCCGGTGGGGAGGCCGAGGTGCTGGGTCGCGACGGCGAGTTCTACGTGCTGCAGTTCCACGTGCCTGAGTCGCTGGAGCAGTGGCTGCTGCACGCCGGCCGCCTGCCGCTGCCGCCGTACATCCAGCGTGAGCCGGGCGTGGACGATCGCGAGCGCTACCAGACCGTGTTCGCGCGCGAAGTGGGCGCGGTGGCGGCACCGACCGCCGGCCTGCATTTCGACGAACCGCTGCTGGCCGCGCTGAAGGAGAAGGGCGTGGACTTCGGCCACGTCACCCTGCACGTGGGGGCGGGCACCTTCCAGCCGGTGCGCGCCGATGACCTGAAGGACCACGTGATGCACCGCGAGTGGCTGAACGTCGGCGCCGAACTGGTGCAGCAGGTGCGGCGCACGCGCGCCGCCGGCGGCCGGGTGATCGGCGTCGGCACCACCGTGGTGCGCGCGCTGGAAAGTGCGATGCGCGATGGCGAGCTGCTGCCGTTTGCCGGTGAAACGCAGATCTTCATCACCCCGGGCTACCGCATCCGCAGCGTCGACGCGATGGTGACCAACTTCCACCTGCCGGAGAGCACCTTGCTGATGATGATTTCCGCGTTTGCCGGCAAGGAGCGGGTGTTCGAGGCCTACCGGCACGCGATCGAGCAGCGCTACCGCTTCTTCAGCTACGGCGACGCGATGCTGCTGTTCCCGCAGGCGGGGGTAGGGCGCTGACCTCTGCCTGCTTGTGGTGGGTGCGCACCGTTGGTGCGCACTTGCAGGTGCCTGGAGACCAGGAAAGCCACGCAAGGCGTGGCTCTACTGCCCAGGTAGATCCACACCATGCGTGATGAATCCGGTAGCCCCGGCCATCCCGGGCAAATCGCTCCGCCGGGCATGGCCCGGCGCTACCGGAGCAGGGAGGGCGGTTTTGGGAGACAATGGGCAACTATTTGCCCGAATGACCGCTCCATGTCCCGATTGCAGTTCCAGCTCCAGACCCGCGACGGCCGTGCCCGCCGTGGCCGCCTGACCTTCCCGCGTGGCACGGTGGAAACGCCGGCCTTCATGCCGGTGGGGACCTATGGCTCGGTCAAGGGCATCCTGCCGGACCAGGTGCGGGCGCTGGGCGCCGAGATCATCCTCGGCAACACCTTCCACCTGTACCTGCGCCCGGGCCTGGACATCATCGCCGACCACGGCGGCCTGCATGGCTTCTGCCGCTGGGATGGCCCGATCCTGACCGATTCGGGTGGTTTCCAGGTGTTCTCGCTGGCCCACCGCCGCAAGATCACCGAGCAGGGCGTGACCTTCGCCTCGCCCACCGATGGTGCCCGCGTGTTCCTGGGCCCGGAAGAGAGCATGAAGATCCAGAAGGTGCTCGATTCGGACGTGGTGATGATCTTCGACGAGTGCACCCCTTATCCGGCCACCGAGGATGTGGCGCGCCGCTCGATGGAGCTGAGCCTGCGCTGGGCCCAGCGCAGCCGCAACGCGCATGACGAGCTCGGCAACGACGCGGCCCTGTTCGGCATCGTCCAAGGGGGCGTGCACACCGATCTGCGCAGCCGTTCGGCCGAGGCCCTGCAGGCGATCGGCTTCGACGGGTATGCCATCGGCGGCCTGGCCGTGGGCGAGCCGGAGCACGAGCGCAACGCCATGCTCGACCACCTGGACCCGGAGCTGCCAAGCGACCGTCCGCGCTATCTGATGGGGGTGGGCCGGCCGGAGGACCTGGTCGAGGGTGTCGCACGTGGCGTGGACATGTTCGACTGCGTGATGCCGACCCGCAATGCGCGCAACGGCCATTATTTCACCTCGTTCGGCACCGTCCGCATCCGTAATTCCCAGTACGCGCGCGACATGGACCCGATCGAGCCGGGCTGCGGCTGCGTGGCCTGCACCGGTGGCTATACCCGTTCCTACCTGCGCCACCTGGACCGCTGCAACGAGATGCTGGCGCCGATGCTGGGCACCCTGCACAACCTGTTCTATTACGAAAAGCTGATGGCCGACATCCGCGCGGCCATCGAGGCGGGAACCTTCCTGGCCTTCCGTGAGTCTTTCTACGCGGCACGCGGGGCGGTGGCCCCGCCCCTCTAACCCGGACGCCCCCTGCCAAACGGTCCAAGGACGAACGCCCGGGGCCGTGGCATACTTCAAGGCTGACCCAGATCCGCGGTCGACACCCCCGCCCCTCAAGGGACGGGAGCGCCGCCCAACCAAAGGACCAACGATGAACCTGCTTGCTTTCCTGATTCCCGCCGCCCACGCCCAGGCCGCCGGCGGCCAACCGCAGGGCATGGGCCTGACCACGCTGCTGTTCCCGATCATCCTGATCGCCATCATGTACTTCCTGATGATCCGCCCGCAGATGAAGCGGCAGAAGGAGCACAAGGCCATGCTGGAGAAGATCAAGCGCGGCGATGAAGTGCTGACCAACGGCGGCATCGCCGGCAAGGTCACCGACATCGGCGACCACTTCATCACCGTCGAAGTGGCCGACAACGTGCGCATCCGCGTGCAGAAGGGCGCTGTCGGCAGCGTGCTGCCGACCGGCACCCTGGATTCGGCCAAGTAAGCCACTCCCTTTCCGAAGCACAACCGCGGCGCCGGGGATGGCGCCGCGCGGGACCCAAGCAATGCTCGAATTTCCACGCTGGAAGTACGTCGTCATCCTGATCGTACTGGCGCTCAGCGCGCTGTACGCGCTGCCCAACATCTACCAGAAGGACCCGGCCATCCAGATCACCGCCAACCGTGGCGGGCAGATCGACGATGCGCTGCGCGACCGTGTGCTGGCCGATCTGAAAAAGGCCGGCATCGCCACCATCGGTGCCGAAAAGGAAGGGGAAAGCCTGATCGTCCGCCTGTCGGACCTGAAGTCGCAGTCCGCTGCCAGCGACGTCCTGCGTGACACCGTCGGCGAGAAGTACACCGTGGCGCTGAACCTGGCTTCGACCGTGCCGGACTGGCTGGCCAACCTCGGCGGTCGCCCGATGGTGCTGGGCCTGGACCTGCAGGGCGGCGTGCATTTCGTGCTGCAGGTCGACCAGAAGGCTGCCCTCGACAAGCGCCTGGATGCCTATACCGAAGACGTGCGCAGCACGCTGCGCGACGCCCGCATTCCGTACCAGTCGGTGGAACGCCGTGCCGACAACAGCATCGTGGCCAACCTGAGCCCGTCCGCCGGCGACGACGCCGCGCAGCGTGCGCGCGCCGCCCTGGTGAAGGCGCAGCCGACGCTGGGCTATGACGTCAGTGGCAACCGCATCACAGTCACCGTGCCGGAGACCGAGATCACCCAGATCGCCAATGGCGCCATCGAGCAGAACATCAACACCCTGCGCAACCGTGTGAACCAGTTGGGCGTGGCCGAACCGATCATCCAGCGGCAGGGTGCAGACCGCGTGGTCGTGCAGCTGCCGGGTGTGCAGGACACCGCCGAAGCCAAGCGCATGATCGGCGCCACCGCCACCCTGGAGTACCGCGCGGTGGTCGAGGGCAATGCGCAGGACGCCATCAATTCCGGCCGCATCCCGCCGGAGGCGAAGGTGTACCAGCGTCGTGACGGCCTGGGCCCGGTGCTGCTGAACAAGCGCGTGATCGTCACCGGTGACCAGATGGTCGGCGCGCAGGCGGTGACCGATCCGAACAGTGGCTCTCCGGCCGTCAGCGTGACGCTGAACAATGTCGGCGGCCAGCGCATGTTCGACTTCACCAGCGCCAACGTGAACAAGCCGATGGCGGTGGTCTACACCGAGCGCGTGCCGACCGTGACCGTCGTCGACGGCCAGGAAGTGCGTGGCTTCAAGGTCAACGAGGAAGTGATCTCGGTGGCCAACATCAATGGTGTGTTCGGCAAGAACTTCCAGACCACCGGCCTGCAGAAGAAGGAAGCCGAGGACCTGGCCAAGCTGCTGAAGTCGGGTTCGCTGGCTGCGCCGATGGACTTCGTCGAAGAGCGCGTGGTCGGCCCGAGCCTGGGCGCCGAGAACGTCAAGAACGGCATGCGCGCGGTCGTGTTCGCATTCCTGTTCACCCTGGTGTTCTTCAGCATCTACTACCGCATGTTCGGTGTGATCACCTCGGCGGCAATGCTGTTCAACCTGCTGATCGTGGTGGCGGTGATGTCGCTGTTCGGCGCGACCATGACCCTGCCGGGCTTCGCCGGCCTGGCGTTGTCGGTCGGCCTGTCGGTGGACGCCAACGTGCTGATCAACGAGCGTATCCGAGAAGAGCTGCGTGCCGGCGTGCCGGGCAAGACCGCGATCGTGACCGGTTACGAGCGTGCTTCGGGCACCATCCTCGACGCCAACCTGACCGGCCTGATCGTCGGTGTGGCGCTGTTTGCATTCGGTACCGGTCCGCTGAAGGGCTTCGCGCTGACCATGATCATCGGTATTTTCGCCTCCATGTTCACCGCGATCACCGTGTCGCGTGCGCTGGCGACGCTGATCTACGGCCGCCGCAAGAAGCTCCAGAACGTGGCCATCTGACGGGACGACACGCACAATGAAACTGTTTCCGCTGCACATCCTCCCGAACGACACCAAGATCGACTTCATGCGCTGGCGCCATGTCGCCATGGCAGTCACCATCGTGGTGTTTCTGGCCTCGGTCGCCATCATCGGCATCAAGGGCTTCAACTACGCACTGGACTTCACCGGCGGCACCCTGATCGAAACGCGTTTCGAGAAGGCCGTGGACGTCGAGCAGGTCCGCGCCAAGCTGGAGCAGAACGGCTTCGACGGTGCCCAGGTGCAGAGCGTCGGTGGCAACACCGACCTGCTGATCCGCCTGGCGCCGCACGGCGAGCATGCGCCGGGCACCGGTGATGCCGCTGCCGAGGACAAGGCCACCGCCGCGGCCGTGGTGAAGGTGCTGTCCAGCGCCGACAACCAGGCCACGGTGATGAGTACCGCATTCGTCGGCCCGCAGATCGGCAAGGACCTGGCGAAGAATGGCCTGTACGCCACCATCTTCATGCTGGCCGGCTTCCTGATCTACATCGCGGTGCGCTTCGAATGGAAGTTCGCGGTCACCGCCAGCATCGTGGCGATGTTCGACCTGATCGTGACGGTCGCCTACGTGTCCCTGCTGGGCCGTGAGTTCGACCTGACCGTGCTGGCCGGCCTGCTGTCGGTGATGGGCTTTGCGATCAACGACATCATCGTGGTGTTCGACCGCGTCCGCGAGAACTTCCGCAGCCTGCGCGTGGACTCGATGGAAGTGCTGAACCGCTCGATCAACCAGACGCTGTCGCGTACGGTGATCACCGCGGTGATGTTCTTCCTGTCGGCGCTGGCGCTGTACATGTACGGCGGCAGCTCGATGGAAGGCCTGGCTGAGACGCACATGATCGGTGCAGTGATCGTGGTGCTGTCCTCGATCCTGGTGGCGGTGCCGATGCTGACGATCGGTTTCCTGCGCGTGAGCAAGCAGGACCTGCTGCCGAAGGCGAAGGACGTCGAGGCCCTGGCCCGTCGCCCGTAATCGTTCGCCCTGCACGCAACACACAGAGAACCCCGCGCAAGCGGGGTTTTTTGTTGGCAGGGCTTGCAGCCCTGCACCTGCAGAGGCAACAGCAACAGCAACAGCAACAGCGGGCATTCCGTGGATTTGGTGGGGCGGTGTCGGAGTGCGGGGGCGCCGCAAGTACGTCCCTGTAGGCTTGGCAGCCGCATCCATGCGGCTGACACCCCGCACTCCGACACCGCCCCACCTCTGACAGATTCCGGCGATCTGGTAGATCCACGCCATGCGTGGATGAATCTCCATTGAAATCGAATATTTCGACAATTGAACGAAGAGCATCCACGCATGGCGTGGATCTACGTGTCGACCAAGGTCGACACCCACCAAGAGCAGGCCATGCATTCCGACAGCTCGCGGAGAACTGTCGAAGGCGGGGTGGGTCCGGTGGCGGGGGCGTGAGCCG
>NZ_JAOBZT010000114.1:0-7861 GCF_029839005.1 Stenotrophomonas sp. GD03958
GGCCGGGTCACGCCGTTCCGGGCGCGACGATGTGCGTCAAAGCGTGGGGGACGTCGTTGGGAGCGGTGTTTCGTACATTCGCAGAAGACGTTGCTTGGCCAGCAGCTTCTCGCGCTTCATGCGACCCAGGGTGACATCATCGATCGGGAGTACACCCAACTCCGCGTCCATGCACTTCTTGTTCAACTTGCGGTGCTGGTCATGGAGTGCCCTGAACTCCGGATCACGCGCGCGACGTGCGTCGATCTCGCTCTGGGGCTGATCTTCAAACATGATGGACCTCCTTCGACAGATACACGAACGCCCCGGCCGAAAGGCACGGGGCGTTGTTCATGGAGGAGCGCCGGTCGATGGCCACCTGGACGCGTGCAACGACCTGCGGCACTGGCCTGCGCACGTCGATCTGCTGCGGTTCGCGCCCTGCTTGCATCGGCCCGGCCCTCCCATCGTCCGGTCCGCGGCATTGCGTCCCGGACGATTGACCCTACGCCTGCTCAAGGCGGGGTACAAGACCCCTGCGTCAAAAAGACCGAACCCCGCCGGGGCGGGGTTCAGGCTGAATGCTCATCACAACGAAAAACAAACAATATCAATGCATTACGGGGCAATGATGACCTCGGCCGAGCGCGCCCGGGTGGACGCAGCCTTCTTGCCGCTGACCTGGATGCGGTTGCTGGCGACACCACCCGCGACCAGGGCGTCGCGCAGCGCTTCGGCACGCTTCTGGCCCACGCCGTTGGCACTGTCGTAGGCCTCGATGCGCAGGCGGCCCTTCTTGCCGATGTTCAGGTACTCGGCCAGGGCCTTGGCCTGGTTGCGGGCGCCACCCGACAGGCTGGAGGCGCCTGCGGCGAACGCGTCACCACCGAAGGTGAAAACTTCGCCACGGCCATCGAACTTCGAGCCCGGCAGTTTCTGCCCGGACACCAGTTCGGCTTCCTCGCGGGCCAGCTTGGCGGCGTTCTGCTGTGCGGCGCTCAGACGCTGCTGCTGCTTGCCGGCCACGCTGGTCAGGGCGTTCTCGGCGTCCTGGCGGGCCAGGGTCTCGGCTTCGGCGGCCTGGCGCAACCGTTCGGCCTCCTCGGCCTGCATCTGCGCCTGCATGCGCAGCTGCTCGGCTTCCTGGCGGGCACGGGCCGCATCGCGGCGGCTGGCCTCGATCAGCAGGTCGCTGCGGGTCCGATCCAGGCGGTCCACCTCGCGCGCGGCCAGTGCGGTGCGCACGGCGGTCTCGGCGATCTCGACCCGGCGCTCGGCCAGGTAGGTGGCCAGCTCCTGATCGCGGCGCTTGGCCTTGTCCAGGGTGGCGATGGCCTGCTGGGCCTGCATGCGCTCGAACGCGCCCAGCTCAGCGGTATCCGGGTTGGCCTGGATGGCCATCAGGCGCTGGCTCAGCTGCGCCACCATCGGGTTGTCGGCGGCCATGGCCAGGGTCGGCAGCGCCAGCAGCGCGGCCAGGGTTGCGGCGGTCATCGGCTTCACCGGCGGTCCTCCCCGGTCGACAGCTGGCGTTGCAGCTGGTTGACCTCGTTGCGGCGCAGCTGCAGCTGCGCGCTGACGGTGGCTTCCTCGCTGCGGACGCGGGCCAGGTCGGCATCGGCGGCGGCGCGCAGGGCCATTGCCGGCGCATTCTTGCGCTCGCGGCGGTCGCCTGCGGCGCGCTGGGCCTGCTCCAGCCCCTGCCGGGCCAGCCCGATCAGGTCCGGGGCGTACTGGTCGGCATCGGCCTGGGTGGCCTTGTCGACCGCCTGCCGGGCCTGCGCCAGTTCCAGGGCGGCGTCCTGCGCCCAGGCGGGGGCAGACAGTGCGAATGCAAACGCCATCACATACAGGCCATGGCGCATTCGTGCGAAGCTAAGTCGTTTCATTGGGGAGGCCGTACCGGTTGTCGGTTCACGGCCATTGTCGTCAAGCCGACACCGTGCTGGCAACGGGCGTCGGCCGTTTCGTTGGGGAAAATTCGCAATGGATATCGGCTACTTCCTGAAGCTGATGACCGAAAAGAACGCTTCGGACATGTTTTTGACCACCGGGGCACCGGTCTACATCAAGATCGAGGGGAAGCTCTATCCGCTGGGCAACACCGGCCTGCCGCCGGGCATGGTGAAGAAGATTGCCTACTCGCTGATGGACGAGGGCCAGGTGCCGCAGTTTGAGCGCGAACTCGAGCTCAACATGGCCATCGCCCTGCCCGACGCCGGGCGCTTCCGCGTCAACGTGTTCAAGCAGCGGGGCGAGGTCGGCATGGTCATCCGCGCCATCCGCAGCCGCATCCCGAGCATCGAGGAGCTGAACCTTCCGCAGGTGCTGAAGGACGTCATCATGACCCCGCGCGGGCTGGTGCTGGTGGTGGGGTCCACCGGCTCCGGCAAGTCCACCTCGCTGGCGTCGATGATCGACCACCGCAACAGCACCACCACCGGTCACATCCTCACCATCGAGGACCCGATCGAGTACCTGCACAAGCACAAGATGTCGATCGTCAACCAGCGCGAGGTCGGCCTGGACACCCATGCCTTCCACAACGCGCTGAAGAACGCGATGCGTGAAGCGCCGGACGTGATCCTGATCGGCGAGATCCTGGATGCGGAAACGATGGAGGCGGCGATCGCCTTCGCCGAGACCGGCCACCTGTGCCTGGCCACCCTGCACTCCAACAACGCCGACCAGACCATCGAGCGCATCCTCAACTTCTTCCCGGAAAGCGCGCACAAGAACGTGCTGATGAACCTGGCGCTGAACCTGCGCGCGGTGATCAGCCAGCGCCTGGTGAAGAACAAGGAAGGCCGTCGCCTGCCGGCCACCGAGGTGCTGATCAACACGCCGATGATCCGCGACCTGCTGCGCCGCGGCCAGGTGCACGAAATCAAGGCGGCGATGGAAGCCTCGCTGGAGGAAGGCATGGAGAGCTTTGACCAGTGCCTGTTCCGGCTGGCCAAGGCCGGCATCATCGAGCAGGAAGAAGCGCTGCGCGCGGCCGACTCGCGCGATGGCCTGGCCCTGAAGTTCCGCCTGTCCGAAGGCAGCAGCGGCGAACACGACCCGTACGCGGATTTCTCGGCCGGCGCGCCGAGCATCACCCACGGGTTCTGATCCGCGCAGCTCTTTCGACACCGGTAGCGCCGGGCCATGCCCGGCGCAAGCCTGAAGGATTCAGGGCCGATCTCATCCATTGAGACCGCTCATCCGTAGGTTTCCGCAATGGAAACCATCCGCAAGCTGGCCATTCTGGCCGATGCCGCCAAATACGATGCCTCCTGCGCCTCCAGCGGCTCGGGCAAGCGCGATTCGCGCGCCAGCGGCGGTATCGGCAGCACCGAGGGCATGGGCATCTGCCACAGCTATACACCGGATGGCCGCTGCGTTTCGCTGCTGAAAATCCTGCTGACCAATTTCTGCATCTACGACTGCGCCTACTGCGTGAACCGGGTCTCCAGCAACGTGCCGCGTGCACGTTTCAGCGTAGACGAGGTGGTCACGCTCACCCTGGACTTCTACAAGCGCAACTACATCGAGGGCCTGTTCCTCTCCAGCGGCATCATCCGCAATGCGGACTACACCATGGAGCAGATGGTGGAGGTGGCCCGGCAACTGCGCGAAGAACACCGCTACGCCGGCTACATCCACCTCAAGACCATTCCCGAGGCCTCGCCGGAACTGCTGGCCAGTGCCGGGCGCTATGCCGACCGCCTGTCCATCAACGTGGAACTGCCGACCGAAGCCGGCCTGAGCGCCTTGGCGCCGGAGAAGACGGTTCATTCCATCCGTGGCGCGATGGGCGAACTGCGTTGGCGCATCGAGGAAGCCAAGGAGGCGCGCAAGGCCCCCGCAGCGGTGGCGCCGACGGCCAGCCGCAGCGCACGCCCGCGCCCTCCCCGTTTCGCCCCGGCCGGGCAGAGCACGCAGATGATCGTCGGCGCGGACGGGGCCAACGACCAGCAGATCCTGGCCAGCGCCGACAGCCTGTACGGCAGTTACCGGATGCGCCGGGTCTACTACTCCGCGTTCAGCCCGATTCCGGACGCCAGCCGGCAGCTGCCACTGCAGCCGCCACCGCTGCAGCGCGAACATCGCCTTTACCAGGCCGACTGGCTGCTGCGCTTCTACGGGTACGGCGTGGATGAGATTACCGATACCACCCAGGACGGCATGCTCGACCTGGATATCGACCCGAAGATGGCCTGGGCGATCCGCCATCCCGAGCGCTTTCCGGTCGATCTGAACCGGGCACCGAAGGAGATGCTGCTGCGCGTGCCCGGCCTTGGCGTGCGCAACGTCAAACGCGTGCTGATGGCGCGCCGCCACGGGCGGCTGCGCGTGGCCGACATCGCGCGCCTGAAGGCACCGATGAGCAAGCTGCTGCCGTTCGTGCTGCTGGCCGACCATCACCCGCGCAAAGCGCTGGACGATCCGGCGGCGCTGCGCGCGCAGCTGGCCCCGCCGCCGCGCCAGGGTTCGCTGTTCGATGCCCCGCCCGCAGCCTGACGCGCAGCGCTGGTCGCTGCGGGTGGATCCGGCATGGTCGCTGCAGGCCTGGCGCGATGGTGCGCGCGAAGCGTTGCTGCGGGGCGTGGCCCCGCCTCAGCTGGACTGGCTGGAAGGGAGCGAAACGTCCCTGCTGGATGCGCCGGCCGTGCAGCAGGCGCCGATGCTTGCCGAGGCCGGTGCACCCAACGTTCCACGTGACTTCCTGGAGCTGGCGGCCACCTGCCTGTGCCATCGCGATCCCCAGCGCCTGGCGTTGCTGTATCGCCTGCTGTGGCGCATCGCCCATGGCGAGCGTGCGGTGCTGGGCAACCCCGCCGACGCCGATGTGCTGCGCGCAACGGCTCTGGCCCAGGCCGTCCGCCGTGACACGCACAAGATGAAGGCGTTCGTGCGCTTCCGGGAAGTGCCCGGCCAACCTGATGCGTTCATCGCCTGGTTCGAGCCACAGCACCACATCGTCGACCGGGTAGCGCCGTTCTTCGCGCGCCGCTTCACCGGCATGCGCTGGGCCATCCTCACGCCCCAACGCAGCGTCGCCTGGGATGGGCAGGCGCTTGCCTTTGGCCCCGGTGCACGGCGCGAAGATGCCCCGGCCGAGGATGCACGCGAGTCGCTGTGGCAGACCTACTACGCCAGCATCTTCAATCCGGCGCGGCTCAACACACGGATGATGATGCAGGAAATGCCGGCCAAGTACTGGCGCCATCTGCCTGAAGCACAGTTGCTGCCACGCCTGGTGCGCGATGCGGCCGACCGCGTGCAGGAGATGCATGACCGGCCGGCGCAGGCGCCGCAACGCAGGATTCGCCCACGTGCGAACGCTGCGGCGCCGGCAACCGATGCCAGCAGTCTGGACAATCTGCGCGGACAGGCCAGCGCCTGCCGCCAGTGCCCGTTGTGGGAGCAGGCCACGCAGACCGTGTTCGGCCAGGGGCCGGCAGGGGCCGAGGTGATGCTGGTCGGAGAACAACCCGGCGACACCGAGGATCTGCGCGGGCAGCCGTTCGCAGGACCCGCCGGCCAGGTGCTGGACCGCGCACTGGCGGAGCTGGGAATCGATCGCGCCCAGCTGTACCTCACCAACGCGGTGAAGCACTTCCACCATGAGCGGCGCGGCAAGGTGCGGCTGCACAAGCGACCGGAAAGCCGCCACATCCAGGCCTGCCGCCCCTGGCTGATGGGTGAGATCGCGCGTGTACGGCCCCGGGTGATCGTGTGCCTGGGCGCGACAGCGGCAGCCTCTGTATTCGGTCGTGACTTCGACCTCTCACGCGACCGCGGACGCTGGCACACCCTCGAAGATGGCACGCGCGGCTACGCCACGGTGCACCCGGCGTGGGTGCTGCGGCAGACCGACGATGCACGCCGCGAGGCCGGCTATCGGCTGTTCCGGGAAGACCTTCGGCAGATGTTGCGAGGGGATGGGGCATCCGCCGGGCATGGCCCGGCGCTACCACGGACCGGGGACCGCTAGCGCCGGGCCGCGCCCGGCGAGCGAAGCGGCCCGTCAGGCGGCGTCGAGCTGGTTTTCCGGGCGCGCGCGATCAAAGGCATCCAGCGCCTGGCAGGCCGCTTCAATCCGGCGCAACGTTGGATACGGCGCCAGGTCCAGACCGAAGCGGTGCGCGTTGTAGAGCTGCGGCAGCAGGCAGATATCGGCCAGGCCGGGACGGTCGCCGTGGCAGAAGGTGCCGGTGTCGCGGCTGTTGGCCAACAGCGTTTCCATCGCCGCAAAGCCCTCGGCGATCCAGTGCAGCGTCCACTGCGTGCGTGCGTCGGTGGGCACCTGCAGCGTGCGCTCCAGGTACTGCATCACCCGCAGGTTGTTGATCGGGTGGATATCACAGGCCACCAACTGGGCCAGCGCCCGCACCCGCGCACGGCCGGCGGCGTCGGCCGGCAGCAGCGGTACCTGCGGAAAGCGCTCGTCCAGGTATTCGAGGATCGCCAGCGACTGGGTCAGCACATGCCCCTCATGCAGCAGCGTCGGCACCTGCTGCTGCGGATTGAGCGCGCGATAGGCATCCCGGTGCTGCTCGCCACCGTCGCGCACCAGATGCACCGGCCGCGCCTCCCAGGCCAGGCCCTTCAGCTCCAGGCCGATGCGAACGCGGTAGGCGGCGCTGGATCGCCAGTAGGTGTACAGCACGATGCCGTCGTCGACCGGAATTTCCATCGCCGCCTCCATGCTCAGGGCCTGGCCGCCTGTTCGATGCGCTGCTCGATCGCACCGAAGATGCTGTTGCCGGCAGCGTCGAGCATCTCGATGCGGACCACGTCGCCGAAGGACATGAACGGCGTGCTCGGCTTGCCGTCACGCAGGGTCTCGACCACGCGCTGCTCGGCGAAGCATGAGGCACCCTTGCTGGTGTCTTCGTTGGCGATGGTGCCCGAGCCGACGATGGTGCCGGCACCCAGCGGGCGGGTCTTGGCCGCATGCGCGACCAGCTGGGCGAAGTTGAACTGCATGTCCACGCCCGCCTCCGGCGCACCGAACCACTGGCCGTTGATGTGGGTCAGCAGCGGCAGGTGCACCTTGCTGTCCTGCCACGCAGCACCCAGCTCATCGGGGGTGACGAACACCGGCGACAGCGCCGAACGCGGCTTGGACTGCAGGAAGCCGAAGCCCTTGGCCAGCTCGCCCGGGATCAGGTTGCGCAGCGAGACATCGTTGACCAGGCCGACCAGCTGGATGTGGCTGGCGGCCTGTTCCGGGGTGGCCGCCATCGGCACGTCGTCGGTGATCACCACGATCTCCGCTTCCAGGTCGATGCCGTAGTCCTCGCTGACCACCTTGACCGCATCGCGCGGGCCGTAGAAGCCCGCACTGGTGGCCTGGTACATCAGCGGGTCGGTGTAGAAGCTCTCCGGCACCTCGGCACCGCGGGCGCGGCGCACGCGCTCGACGTGCGGCAGGTATGCGCTGCCATCGACGAACTCATAGGCACGCGGCATCGGTGCGGCCAGCGCCTGCGGATCGAGGTCGAACACGCCATCGGCGTCGCCAGCGTTGAGCGATTCGTACAGGGCGTTCAGGCGCGGCGCGATGTGGCTCCAGTCCTCCAGGGCCTGCTGCAGGGTGGCGGCAATGCCGGTGGCGCGCACGCCGTGGCGCAGGTCACGCGAGACGACGATAAGGGTGCCGTCGCGGCCGCCTTCCTTCAAGGAACCAAGCTTCATGGTGGGTGTCCGGAGTCGTGGGCAAACAAGTTTCAAGTGTAATCAAATCTGCGACGACGCCAAGCTGCAGCGCGGCATCGGCCCACCCTACCGTAGTGGGGGCTTCGGCAGGGCTTGCAGCCCTGCACCTGCTCAATGCAACGGCAACGGCAACGGCAACAGCTGGCTTTCCGTGGGTTGCCGGGGCGGTGTC
>NZ_JAOBZT010000115.1:0-7780 GCF_029839005.1 Stenotrophomonas sp. GD03958
ACCCACGAGGGGCTGCGCCGTTGGCTGGAAACTACGGCCACCAGCCACGCCCGAACCGGGCGAAATGATCGGCCGCCCGTTCGAACGGATTGCGCGCACTCACCCCGCCGCACAGCAGGTATACCGGCAGGTACAGCGGGCCCAGCACCATGTACTGGTACACGTGCGCACGTTCGTGATCATCCAGCCGGATCAGCGGTTCCACGCCCCACCCCGCCTGATGCGCATAGGTGCGGCAGGAAATGCCCAGGTCATGACCGGTGTGCAGGATCACGTTCCCCAGCGTGATCGCCCCGCCCGGCCCCCACGGCCAGCGGTCGAATACCAGCGCACAGTCGCGCGCGCTCCAACGCAATGACGCGCCGCCGAGCATACCGGCCAGGCCGCCAATCAGGCCGAGCAGCGAATTGGGCAATGTCCATGCTGCGCCCAGCATCTGCAGCGCACGCAGCCACAGCGGCCAGGGTCGGGCGGCCGTGTTCAATCGGCCTCGTTCGGCATCAGCAGCCACAGGATCAGGTAGATCAGAATGCCGGGGAAGGCGGCCGAGCCAATCGATATCAGCACGAACACGATCCGCACCAGCGTGGGGTTCCAGCCGAAGCGGTGGGCGATGCCGCCCATCACGCCGGCGATCATGCGATCGTTCAATGAGCGCGACAGCGTCTTGGGCGTGGTGTTCATGGCAGCGGCTCCGGGAAACGGACAAGGCAGTCGAGCATGGCTGGACTCTACACCGCCCCGATGTCTACGGCGTGCGGTGGCGCAGCGCCTGCAGGCGCGCACTGAACCAAGTGGCTCCGGTCTGTTCAGGCTGACCCGGGCACTGGATGCGGTAAGGCTTGCCGCTCATGCTGCTCTGGCTGGCGGCGCGCTCGATGAACTGCTCGGCGCTGTCCACCATGTCCTTCTTCAGCAGGTAGTCGTACTTGCGCTGCAGATGGGCGCGCGCATCGCTGCCGTCGTACCAGCTGCCATTGCGCTGGAACCGGCACTGCGAGCCGTCCAGGCTGGCGATCAGCTGGGCGATCTCCCGGCGTGCATCCGCACTGGGTGCGGCCTGGGCAAGTTGTGCTGCCAGCAGTGCCGCAAGAATCAACAAAATCCGGTACGTCATCATCCCCCCAGGTCAGTCGAGCATGGCTCGACTCTACAGGTCGCGCGCCTTCAGCCAGCCATCGATCGTGGCCGGCACTTCGCGCTGCGCGCGGCCGGACACGTAGATACCAATATGGCCACCGCGGAAACTGGACTCGGTGTAGTCATCCGTACCCAGGCGCCCGCGCATCGCACGCGAGGCGTCCGGCGGCACCAGATGGTCCTGCTCGGCGTAGATGTTCAACACCGGCAGCGTCACCTGCGACAGATCCACCGCTTCGTCGCCGATCCGTACCGTGCCCTTCATCAGGCCATTGGCCTGGTAGAACTGCTTGATGAAATCGCGGAACGCCTCGCCCGCCAGGTCCGGCGAATCGAAGATCCACTTTTCCATGCGCAGGAAGTCCTCCAGCGCCGCCTTGTCATCGAGGATGTCGAGCAGGCCGACGTACTTCTGCACGTTCAGGCGGAATGGCTTGAGCATCAGGTAGCTGGCATTCATCAGGTCGGCCGGGATGTTGCCCAGCGTGTCGACCAGCAGGTCCACGTCCACCTGCCGCGCCCAGTGCGAGAGCATGTTGTCGGCGGTCTGGAAATCGACCGGGGTGACCATGGTGATCAGCTTGCCCAGCTTCTGCCGGCGCAGCGCCGCGTAGCACAGCGCGAACACGCCACCTTGGCAGATGCCGAGCAGGTCGACCGGGCTACCACTGCGCGCACGCAGCGCATCCACCGCGCCGTCGATGTAGCGCAGCAGGTAGTCCTCCAGGGTCTGGAAGCGCTCCGAGCGATCCGGGTAGCCCCAGTCCAGCACGTAGACGTCCTGACCCAGCGCCAACAGCTTCTGCACCAGGGAGCGGTCGGCCTGCAGGTCGACCATGTACGGCCGGTTGACCAGCGCGTACACGATCAGCAGCGGCGTGCGCCGGGTCGGCGCCTGTTCGCCGACGAAGCGGTACAGCACCACCTTGCCGTCGCGCCAGACTTCCTCGCGCGCGGTCACGCCATAGTCCACGTCTTCCACCTGCGGCAGCAGCTTCAGCCCCTCCATCAGCTTGCGCTGCATGGCCAGGGTCTCCTGCATCAGGTCATCGGCGTTGAAGCCCAACGGTCCCTTCATCGGTCACGCGCCCGTGAGGAGGTGCGAGATTGGGGCTTTTTCGCAGCCACCTTTTTTGCAGGCGCCTTCGTTGCCGGTGCGGTCTTCTTCGCGGCCTTGCGCGCGGCAGGCTTCACTTTTGCCGGCGCCGGCTGCGCAACCGGATCGACCGCAGCGGTTCCGGCCAGCACTGCCACCTGCGCCTGCAGGCGGCGCAGGCTGCGCTCCAGCTCGGCGATGCGGCGGTGTGCGGCATCCATCTCGCTGCGGGTCGGCAGGCCGATACGTTCACTCATCTGTTCCACCTCGCGCTGCAGGCCGGCACGCAGACGCATCTGCGCGTTGCCCAGCGAGGCGTACACCTGCTGGAACGGTTCGGACATGGCGACCTTGGCGTAGGCCTCCTCGGCCACTTCGATCCACAGGTCGAACATCGCGCGGGCGCTGGTCAGCTGGCTGCCCGGCTGTTCGTGCTCGGCCAGGCGCTGCTCGAACAACGCAAAGGCCTCGTCCAGTGCCCGCTTGATCAGGTCGACATAGGCGCGCGAATGCTGCTGGTATTCTTCCTGCGCACGCAGCAGGGCCTGCCAGCGCGCCTGGTGCTCGCGGCCGGGGCCGAATGCCGGGCTCTGCAGCCACGGGCCCGACTGCAGCTGGAACTGCTGCAGCCATGCGGCGAATTCGGGCACGGCGACGCCGGCGTGGGTGCTGCCACGGGCCCCTTGCAGCATCCATTGCAGCATGCCATCGCCCTGCCCCTGCACCGCCTCACGCCAGGCCTGGGCCACATCGGCACTGCTGGCGTCGCGGCCGGCAAACCGAGCGGCGACCTCTTGCATGGTGCCGTACCAGCTCCCGGCCTGTTCGCGGAACCGGCGCACGGCATCTTCCGGCGCGCCGGGCGCCTGTTCGGGCAACAGCTGGCCCCACCAGTCGAACAGCCGCTGCCAGCTGCCGGGCTCGTCACCGGCCGGCGCGCCGGGCGTGCCCGCGTGGCGCAGGGCATCGCCCCAGGCGCCGAAGTACTGCCGGGCCAGGGTCTCGAAATCACTGCTGCCGGCGTCGTGGGCCGAGCTGGTCATCGCAGGCCTCCGCAGGGCTGGCTCATGGCTTGGGAATGCGCAGGGTCTTGCTGATCATCAGCGACCCGGACAGGGCGAACAGCAGCACCATCGGGTGCAGCTGCCACGGACCGATCTGCCACTGGCCGAACCAGATGTTCTGGCCGATGGCATCGGTACCGGCGGCGATCGCCAGCACGATCACCAGCACCAGGCTGGTCGGGATAGGGGTGCCTTCAAAATACGTGACCTTGCCCTCGTCGCCGCTCAACGCCTCGGCGGTGACGTTGTAGCGCGCCAGGCGGCTGACGCCACAGCAGACGAAATAGCTCAGCACCAGCCAGTCCCAGCCGCCCTGCATGCCACATGCATAGGCCAGCGCCGCCGGCGCGACGCCGAACGAGATCACGTCGGACAGCGAATCCAGCTCGCGCCCCAGGGTGGAGCTGGACTTGCGCCAGCGCGCGATGCGGCCGTCGAGGGCGTCGAAGATGAAGGCCAGCGGTATCAGCGCCATGCCGAACAGCAGGTAGCCGCGCTCGCCGTCCTGCAGGAAGCGCATTGCGGCAAACACCGCACCGGTGCCGCAGAAAGCATTGGCCAAGGTGAACCAGTCGGCCAGCTGGAATTCGCGCAGCATCGAGAAGTGACGTTTCATGGGGTCTCACGGAGCATCGAGGCCCACAGGTTACCGCGAGCGCCGCTGCCGGCGACAGCGCCGGCAGGCCGCGGCCTTCACCGCTCCCTCACGCGCCCTCACCGGCGGTGAATTTTTCGCCACCCATCTTGACAGCCTAGGGCGGTGGCGCCTGTCGCGGTTTATCCACAAAGTTGCCCACGCGTAATCCACACCCCCTGTGGACAACCAGATCTCACCGACTGCGACGCTGGACATTTCCTCATCACCCTGCAGCGGGGTTTCCCTACTTCCCAAGCCGCAAGGTCAGCGCTATGGTCATCGGCGGACCCGCCGCCGCCACGTCCGAATCTCTTCGATGGACGACGACGATGCCGGATGCTTCCACCCTGGCCGCGCAGCTGCGGCAGCCCCATGGCGACGCCGCACTGGCGGTGGCCGACTCGATGAACCGCAGCAACAGCGCCCTGAACCTGGCCGCGATCGGGCTGCTGGCGGTGGCGGCCGGCGAACGCATCCTGGAGATCGGCCCCGGCAATGCGGCCTTCGCGCCCCAGCTGTTGCAAGCGCCGGGCAGCCAGTACCTGGGCGTTGAACTGTCCGCCGCCATGGTCGAGGCCGGCAACCGGCGGCTGGCCAGTGCCGGCCTGGGCGACCGGGCCGCGATGCGGCTTGGCGATGCCCATGCGCTGCCGGTGGACGAGGCATCCGTGGATGCCGCACTGGCGGTCAACACCCTGTACTTCTGGCCCAACCTGGCCCCGGTGCTGGACGAGCTTGCGCGCGTACTGCGCCGGGGAGGGCGGCTGTGCCTGGCGTTCGGCGATGCGGCCTTCATGCGCAGCCTGCCGTTTGCCGCCGATTTCCAGCTGCACGAACTGGACGCAGTTGAGCTGGCGATGCGCGTGTCGGGATTCAACATCTCGGCGTGGCGCAGCCATCGCGAAACTGCTGCCGGCAATGACGGGCAGACGCGGGAGAAGCATTTCCACCTGCTGCTGGCGCATCGGCGCTGATTGCCGCCGGGCATGGCCCGGCGCTGCCCGACCCGCATCGGCGTGGATTTTCGCCGGATGCGATCCGACCGAGCGGTGGAGCCGGCCGCTGGCCGGCTGCCCCGGCAATGGCGCTGCGGTCAGGCCGCCGCCGGCAACCGGCTGCGCCACCTCGCGAAACACATCATCTGCAACACCAGCATCGCCACCAGTCCCAGCGGCCACGCCCACCACAGGCCGGTCAGCCCGTGCCGCGCCTGCAGCCACATCGCCAGTGGCAGCTCCAGCAGCAACACCGCTGTCATGCCCAGCAACGCCGGCAGCAGCACAGTCCCGCTGCCGCGCATCACGCCGACCAGCACCGTGGTGCCGCCCATCGCCAGCACGCCCCACACCACCGTGCGCAGCTGAAGTGCGGCCAGTTCGCGCACCTCCGGCGCCGCCAGGATCAGGCCGGTCAGCCACGGCGCCAGCGCCATCACCAGCAGCACCACGACCGTCAGCATCGCCAGGCCCAGCAGCACCCCGGTGCGGGCAATGGCGGGCAATCGTGCCGCACGTCCTGCCCCCATCGCATGCGCGGCGAGGATGGTGGCGGTGATGCCCAGCGACATGGCCGGCAGCTGCACCCAGCTCATCAACTGGTTGACCGCACCGTAGGCCGCCGTGGCGGTGTAGCCATAGCGGTTGATCCAGCCGAGCAACACGATCTCGGCAATGGCCAGGCTGAGCATCTGCAGCGAGGACGGCACGCCGATGCGCAGCATCGAACGAATGATCGCGCCATCGAAACGGATGGCCCGCAGCAGCTCATGGCCGGGTGCTAGCGGATGCCCCAGGCGATGCCAGCTCCACAGCAACCAGACCAACGCCAGCAGCGAGGCAAATGCTGCCGACACCGCGGCACTGGCCGCGCCCAGCTGCGGCGGGCCGCCCCAGCCGAGGATCAGCAGTGGCGTGCACAGCAGGCCGAGCACGGTCGCCAGCAGCAGCGCGTGCAGCGGCGTCTTTGCATCACCCACCGCGCGGCTCACGGCCGTCGCCAGCCACAGCAGGAAGAACACCGGCGCACTCAGCAGCAGCACCCGCGCATAGACGATGGACTTACCGAGGATCGGTGCCGGTGTACCCAGTGACATCAGAAGCTGTGGTGCGAAACCGCTCCCCAGGGCCATCACCAGCACCGACAGCACAAGGATCAGCGCCACCGCACTGCCAGCCACCGCGCGCACCTGCTGCGGCCGACCCGCGCCCCAGGCGTGCCCGATCAGCACCATCGCGCCGGTCGCCAGGCCCATCACCAGGGCCAGCAGCAGGAAGAAGACCGGGAAGAACGCAGCGGCCACGGCCACCGCCTGGGTACCGAGCAGATGGCCGAGGTAGATGTTGTCCAGCGTGCCTGCGGCCAGCTGCAGCGCATTGGTCAGCAGCATCGGCAGCAGCAGGGCCAGGTAGGTGCGCCACAGAGGCGGCGCGACCAGGGGCGTGGGATGTACAGGGGAGTTCATGGGGTTCTCTGGGCAAGGCGCTGCCCTGCCCGGCGTTTCCACCAGCAAAGCAAGCACAAGGGACCGGGCCGTGGCCCGCGATCAGGTGGCGCCGCCGCTCAACGACGGCGCGATGGATCAGCCGTCAGCGCTGTCGAACGCCAGACGCAGGGCGTGGTCGCGCACATCCCTGGGCCAGGAATGCAGCACCGCTTCCAGGCCCGCACGGTCGTGCGCGAACAGCACGCGGATGGCCTCCTCGAAGCCGGGCAGGTCGCCGGCGATGGTCTGCAGGAAGTGATAGGCGCGTTCGGCATCGCGACGCCGGCGGTCCTTGTCCGCACCGGCGCGGCTGGCCGTCTCCACCAGTTTTCGCAATGCCACCGAGGCGCCGCCCGGCTGCTCGGCCAGCCAGGCCCAATGGCGCGGCAGCAAGGTCACTTCACGGGCGACCACGCCCAGCTTGGGGCGGCCACGGCCACGCGGGGTCGCAGCGTCTTCGGCAGTGATTTCGGCATCCGCCTCGTCAGAGGGGGGAAACGCTTCGGTTACCCGCGCCAGCAGTTCCTCGTCACTGCCGCGCGTATCGAAATCGCGGGTGCGACCGGTGGCGTTGTCGAACACCAGCAATGGTCCGGCAGCGTTGTCGGCGCGCAGCCGCTTGAGCGCCAGTGCCGCCACTTCCGGGCTGCCGCAGGCAACAAGGCGATGGCCGTCGAAACAACTGAAAGGAGGGAGTCGGGACGCAGGCATGGCAATGGCATCAGAGGTGATGCGCGAATATTGCCCGGGTAATTTATGACTGTCAATATTGCCCGGGTATTAATCATCAAAAGAGCGTGCCAACCCAGATTGGCACTCCCCGGAATGGTTGGCACCTCCCCGATTCACCGGGTCACAGCCGGCTGTAGGACCAACTGACCATGCGCCCGTCCTTGTACGGCATCACGCCGTGGAACGGGCGCGGGTCGGCGTCGAACACCAGCGGCAGGAAGTTGCGGTCGCCTTCCCACATCGGCAGCGTGTCCAGCTTGTCCAGATCTACCCACTCCAGCGTACCTTCGTGGTTGCCGCCGTGCGGGGTACCTTCGAAGCTGTCGATGACGAACACGAAGCCCAGCCAGTCTTCGCCGTGCTTGCCGAAACCGGGCCAGCTGAGAGTGCCGCGCAGGCGCATGCCGGTGCAGTCGATGCCGGCTTCCTCGGCAATCTCGCGGCGCATGCTGGCCGCCACGTCCTCGTCCGCTTCGATCTTGCCACCCAGGCCGTTGTACTTGCCGAGGTGATGGTCACCGGGGCGCGTATTGCGATGGATCATCAGCACCTGGCGACGATCGGGCGACAGCACATAGCCCAGGGTGGCGACGATCGGGGTGTACGGCATGGGGCGGCATCCAGCGGCA
>NZ_JAOBZT010000116.1:0-7759 GCF_029839005.1 Stenotrophomonas sp. GD03958
CTGAACATTTCAATCTGCCCATACCGTTAGAGTCCGGTGTCCCCCACCGGACCGAATGCCTTCATGCGTACCCTGCTCCTGCTGCCCCTGGCCCTGCTCGCCGCTTGTTCGACCGCGCCCACCGAGCTGGACCCGATCTCCTATCAGTGCCAGCAGCAGCTGGACGCGTACCGCGAACAACCGGCGCTGCGCGATCCGAAGACGGGCGAGCGCCCGCCGCTGTCGATCGCCCCGATCAGCGATGCCTGCGACAGGGAACTCCAGCGCAAGGGCGTGGATCGCCCGCTGCGCTGAGCAGCGTATGATCGGCGCGCGGGCCTGCCCGCCGCTGAAGGTACCGACATGGATCGTTTTGCCCGCCTGCCCCGTGCCGCGCTGCTGATCGCCAGCCTACTGGCGACCGCACCGGCCTGGGCCGACAGCACCGCCTGCCGCGAGCGCTACCCGAGCGTGGCGTCGCAGGCGGCGATGCTGGACGTGGCCTGGACCACCGCCGAACGCCTAGACGCGCTGCCCGATGTGGACGTGGTGGTGGCCGCGCGCGGTGGCCAGGACCTGAGCCGCTACGGCCTGCGCCACAGCCACCTGGCCTTCCTGCTGCGCGAGGACGACGGCCGCTGGCGCGCGATGCACCTGCTCAACCGCTGCAAGACCGACAGCTCGCAGCTGTACCACGAGGGCCTCGGCAACTTCGTCGGCGAGAGCGGCGGCCATACCGACCTGCGCATCGGCGTGCCGTCGGCCCCCTTGCGTGCGGCGCTGCGCGCGATGCTGGTGCCACCCTCGATCCAGCCCAAGGCGCTGCACGAAACCAGGTACAACGTGGTCGCCTACCCGTTCGCCACCGACTACCAGAACTCCAACCAGTGGGTGCTGGAGGTGCTGGCGGCGGCGATGGCGCAGGCCGAAGGCGCGCCGGCCATCGTCAAGCGCGAACAGGCACAGCAGTGGCTGCGCCAGCGCAAGTACCAGCCCAGCGTGCTGCATATCGGCCTCGGCAAGCGCGTGGGTGCGCGCCTGTTCGTAGCCAACGCCACCACCACCGACCATCCAGCCGGCGAACGCATCTCCGGCAACTATTCGGTGGTGACGGTGGAATCGGTGTTCGACTTCCTGCACCAGCGCAGCCAGCTGCAGCAGGAACTGGTGATCCCCCATGTGCCGGTGGCCGGTGCCACCGCCGCCGCCCCCTGATTTCCCCGAGGAGAACGACATGCGTCCGCTGCTTGCCTCTGTACTGTCGACGGTGATCGTCACCGGCCTGGCCTGGTCCACGGCCGCCCACGCCGAACGCCGCATCGTGATCATCCATGACCCGGGCCCGCAGGGACCGAGCCTGGAAATGTCCACGCAGATGGTGGCCTCGGCCCGCGCCGCCGCCGCGAAGGAAGCCCAGGATGCGGCCGACGCCGGCCGGCCGCTGGCCCGCCCGCAGCAGATCAAGCTGCCGCAGATGGAGGTGAGCGCCATCGCCACCACCGTCGACGGCCGCCGCGAAGTGCTGCTGCGTGATGCCAATGACCCGCAGAACACGGCATCGATGCAGTACCCGCGCGGCATCGGCGATCCTGCTGTGCAGTTCACCGTGGGCCAGACCGTGAACTTCGAGCCGACCGGCAACGACCAGGGCTGGCAGCTGAAGGACAACCAGGGCCGCCCGCTGGAATACCTGCCCGAGGCCACCGGCCCGCGCGACATCTTTGACACCCGGCGCTGAGCCGCTGCCCCACGCTGACCAGGAGGTCTCCATGCTCCGTTGCCTGCGCGTTCCCGCCACTGCATTGCTGCTCTCGGCGCTGCTGGTCCCTACCGTCCATGCCGGCGCCGCGCCGCAGTTGAACAGCAGCGAGGCCAGCGTGATCGTGACCTCGTTCGTGGTGCTGTCGCTGCCGCTGGCGGCGTCGATGGGCCTGTCCGAACTGTCCAAGGCACCGTTCAAGGCCAGCGAGCGCAACGCCAGGGCGACCCGCACCAAGGCGGTGCCGCTGCCGCCGATGGAAGTGAAGAAGGTGGAGACCACGCCTACGGGCGAGCGCCAGGTGCAGTTGCAGGTACCGGACAAGGCCGACCACACCGCCACCCTGCGCTGGCCGGTGCAGCCGCAGGGCGAGAACCCGACGGCGGCCTTCGTGGTCGGGCAACGGGTGCATTTCGACCCCACCGAGGCCGGTGCCGGCTGGAACGTGAAGAGCGCGCAGGGCCAGACCCTGGCCTATGTGCCGACGGCCTATGCCGCCGGTGACGTGATGAGTGAAGCGCTGTAAAGCTGAACGACCGGTTTTGGCTTTGCCGCAGGCCGGGCGGATAATGGGCGATCCCCTTTGTCCCCCTGGCTCGCCATGTCCGTGCGTCCTGCCCCTCTGTTTGCCCCGCTGACCCCGCGCGCCCTGGTGCTGGCGGTACTGGCCATGGGTGCAGTGGTGCTGCTGTCCAACGTACTGGTGCAGTACCCGATCAACGACTGGCTGACCTGGGGCGCCTTCAGCTATCCGGTCGCGTTCCTGGTCAGCAACCTGATCAACCGCCGCTTCGGTCCGGGCCCGGCGCGCCGCGTGGCGTGGATCGGCTTCGCGGTGGCGGTGTTGTTGTCGATCTGGGTGGCCACCCCGCGCATCGCCATTGCCTCCTGCTCGGCGTTCATCGTGGCCCAGCTGCTGGACATCACCGTGTTCGACCGCCTGCGCCGTGGCAGCTGGTGGCGCGCACCGATGGTGGCCACCACCTGCAGCGCGACGGTGGACACCACCATTTTCTGGTCGATCGCGTTCGCCGGCTCCGCGCTGCCGTGGGTGAGCTGGGCCGCTGGCGACCTGGCAGTGAAGCTGGCGATCGGCGTGTGCCTGCTGGCTCCGTTCCGCGCGCTGCTGTGGAAGATGGCGCCGCTGCGCGCCACCAGCTGACCGCACATGCTCTGGTAGGTGCCAACCTTGGATGGCACATGAGCACGGTAGGTGCCGACCGTTGGTCGGCACGCTCCATCAGAGTTCATCACCGCTGACAGATTGTGCCGACCAACGGTCGGCACCTACCAACAGCGGATCATCCCCGGGCAATTGTTCTAATGGGTGCACCCATCACCCGAACGGCAACGCCGCCGCTCGGCACGCCGCCGTAATCGCCGCACACGCGTCTTCAATCGCGGGCGTGGTCGGTGCCAGCCGCGGGCGCCGGTCCAGCGTGCAGGCCAGGCCTACGTCGAGCAGCGTGGCATGCGCGGTATGCAGTGCCTGCGCGGTGGCACCCGGCAGGAAGCCCGCAACCGCCAGCGCATCGATCAACGACGGTGTAGCGCGCGGATGCAGCAGCGCGGGATGCTGCGCACTACGCGCCAGCACGCCGGTCTGCAGCAGGAACTCCAGGTCCACCACGCCACCGGCACCCTGCTTCAGGTCCAGTCGCGCAGCATCGCTGCGGTCCAGTTCGGTGCGCATGCGGCCACGCATCTTCAACACATCGGCATACAGCGTGGCCAGATCGCGCTCACGACCCAGCGTCTGTGCACGCACCTGCTCGAAGTCGGCCAGCAGGCTGGCATCACCGGCCACGCCGCGTGCACGTACCAGGGCCTGGTGTTCCCAGGTCCACGCGCGTTCGCGCTGGTATTCGGTGTAGCTGGCCAACGAAGACACCAGTGAACCCTTGCCGCCATCCGGGCGCAGGCGCACGTCGATGTCGTACAGACGGCCGGCGGCGGTGACCGCACCGAGCAGCGCCATCACCTTCTGCGCCAGCCGCGCATACCAGCGCCCCGGTTCCAGCGGACGTGCGCCATCGCTGGCCTCCACGCCGGCCGGATTGTCGTGCAGGAATACCAGGTCCAGGTCGGACCCGAAGCCCAGCTCAAGCCCTCCGAGGCTGCCGTAGCCGATGATCGCGAAGCGCCCACCAGGAATCACGCCGTGTGCCGCGCGCATGTCCGCTTCGGCCATCGCCAGCACGGTGGTGACCACCGCCTGGGCCAGCTCGGCCAGTTGCCGCGTGCTGTCCACTGCGCCCTGTCGACCGTCCAGCGTGGCCATCGCCATGCGGAAGCTGAGCGCCAGCCGCGTCTCGTTGAGCCAGCGCAGTGCGGATTCGGGGTCTTCCACCGCCAGCACCTGCTGGCACTCGGCCAGCATGCCGGACGCATCGGGCATCGGTCCGGACACGCGCACGTCCAGCAGTTCGTCCAGCAGCAGCGGGTACGCGGCCAGCCGCTCGGCCAGCAGCGCGCTGCGCGCCAGCACATCCACCAGCCGCGCCAACGCGCTCGGTTGTTCGTCCAGCAGCGCGAGATAGCTGGTCCGGCGCAGCACCGCCTGCAGCAGGCCAAGCACGCGCTTGAGCGCGGCATCGGGTTGCGGCGAGCGCGTGGCCGCATGCAGCAGCGCCGGCAGTACGCGATCCAGCCGTGCACGTGCGGCGTCGGACAGGGACTTCACGCCGGTGCCCTGGGCGAAATCGCGCAGCGACTGATCGGCGCCATTGGCATCGAGGAAACCGGCTTCCGCCAGCAACGGCGCGTTGCTGCCCTCGGGCAGGCTGCGCCAGTAGTTGGCCAGCGCGTCGGGCGCAGCCTGGCCCTTGCGCGGCGCCAGCAGCGCGGCGAATTCAGTACTGACCCGCTGCTGCTGTTCGGCCAATGCCGCGCGCAGCACGTCCCAGTCCGGGTAGCCGAGGCCGACGGCGATGCGCGCGCGGTCCAGCGCGTCGCTGGGCAGCACGTGGGTCTGCGCATCGCGCAGCATCTGCAGGCGGTTCTCCAGCCGGCGCAGGAACAGGTAGGCGTCACGCAGCGCGCTGCCATCCTCGGGCGCGATCTGCCCTGCGGCCACCAGCGCGTCCAGTGCCACCAGCAGGCGGCGCTCGCGCAGCGCCGGCTCACGGCCACCGCGGATCAGCTGCAGCGCCTGGCACAGGAACTCGATTTCGCGGATGCCACCGGCGCCGCGCTTGATGTCTTCGTGCAGCTCGCGGCGCGCGACTTCGGCGGTGATCGCCGCCTTCATCTCGCGCAGGCCATCGAGCGCAGTGAAATCCAGGTAGCGGCGGTACACGAACGGGCGCAGGGTCTGCAGCCACGCCTCACCGGCGGCGATGTCGCCGGCTACCGCGCGCGCCTTCAGCCATGCGTAGCGCTCCCAGTCGCGGCCTTCGCGCTGGAAATACTGGTCCATCGCCGCGAACGACAGCGCGACGCGGCCGGCGCTGCCGAACGGCCGCAGGCGCAGGTCAACGCGGTGGCTGAAGCCATCGACGGTGGTTTCGTCCAGCAGCTTGGCCAAGCGCTGGCCGAGGCGGGCGAAATACTCTTCGGCGGCCAGCGCGCGCGGGCCGTCGGATTCGCCGCCGTGCGGGTAGGCGTAGACCAGGTCGATATCGGAACTGAAGTTGAGCTCGCCGCCGCCGAGCTTGCCGAGGCCGAACACCACCAGCTGCTGCGCGGCGCCTTCGCCATCGCGGACCACACCGTGGCGCTGGGCGAATTCCTGCTGCAGCGCGTCCAGCGCCAGCCGCAGGCAGTCCTCGGCCAGGGTGGTGGCGCCAGCCAGCGTCTGCGCCACGTCGTCCAGCCCAGCCAGGTCGCGCCAGATCAGCCGCGTCGACATGGCAGTACGCCAGCGCCGGATCTGCGCCGGCCAGTCGCTGGGCTGCAGCGGATCGAGCACCGGCGCCGGGATCAGCGGGCAGCCGGGCGCGGCCAGCTGCGCCAGCAGCGCCGGTTGCCGCACCAGGGTGTCCAGCGCGAAGTCGCTGACCACCGCCAGCCGGGTCAGCAGCGGCAGCAGCTCGGCAGGAACAGGCTCGGGCAGGACCTGGGCCAGGCGCGCCAGGGCGCGGTCGACAAGAGGCTGCAGGGAGGCGGGCAGGTCAGCGGGGGCGAGGGTCATGGGCGGATTGTATCGACCCGGTCGGGACGCGACGGACCCGGTAGGGCCGGCCGCTGGCCGGCAGATCCCATGATCCTGCCGAAGGTTGCCGCAGTTGCCGGCCAGCGGCCGGCACTACCGATAATGGAGGCCGCGCATTCATACTGGGCGACAGGCAATAAAAAAGCCCGCTTGCAGCGAACTGCCAGCGGGCTCTGCTCCCTCCCCCACGTCGGGATGCAGGGCCATCGTGCGGGCTACGAAAGCACTTTGCACGCTGCACTGCAAAACAGAACCGGCGGGTATGGGTGAGCCCCTGGGGGAAAAGCCATTCCACAAAGGTAGAACCCCCCGTACGGATGAGGATGGCCGATAATCGGGATTCCCCCCAGAAACACTGTCGTCATGTCTGTTGATCGCATCGCCAACGCGCGTCTCCGTGACCGCGTGGTCTCCGCCGAGGCCGCAGCCGCGCTGATCCAGCCCGGTGAAACCGTGGCCATGAGCGGCTTTACCGGCTCCGGGTATCCCAAGGCCGTTCCCGTCGAACTGGCCCGCCGCATCGAAGCGGTGCATGCCCAGGGCAATCCCTTCCAGATCAAGCTGATGACCGGCGCCTCGACCGCGCCGGAACTCGATGGCGCGCTGGCCAAGGCCGATGGCATCGCCATGCGCATGCCGTTCCAGAGCGACCCGGACGCGCGCAACCGCATCAACGAGGGCAAGCTGGATTACATCGACATCCACCTCAGCCACGTTGCCCAGCACGTGTGGTTCGGTTTCTACGGCGAGATCGACACCGCCGTGATCGAAGTCTCGGCCATTCGCGAGGACGGTTCGCTGGTGCCCTCCACTTCGGTCGGCAACAACAAGACCTGGCTGGACCTGGCCAGGAAGGTGATCGTCGAGGTCAACGAGTGGCAGCCGGCCGGCGTCGACGGCATGCATGACATCTACTACGGCACCGCGCTGCCGCCGCATCGCAAGCCGATTCCGCTGGTGAACGCCAACGACCGCATCGGCGATACCGCGCTGCGCTGCGACCCGGACAAGATCGTGGCCGTGGTGCGTACCAACGGCCCGGACCGCAACAGCCCGTTCAGCCCGATCGATGCGACCAGCGAACAGATCGCTTCGCACCTGATCGAGTTCCTCAAGCACGAGGTGAAGAAGGGCCGCCTGCCGCCGAACCTGCTGCCGCTGCAGTCGGGCGTGGGTAACATCCCCAATGCCGTGCTGGCCGGCCTGGCCAAGAGCGGTTTCCGCGACCTGGCCGCGTTCACCGAAGTGATCCAGGACGGCATGCTCGACCTGCTGCGCGATGGCGTGCTGAGCTACGCCTCGTGCACCGGCTTCGCGCTGAGCCCGCAGGCCAACGAGACGTTCAAGGAGAACATCGATTTCTACCGCGAGCGCATCATCATGCGCACGCAGGAAATCTCCAACCATCCGGAACTGGTGCGCCGCCTGGGCTGCATCGGCATGAACGGCATGATCGAGGTGGACATCTACGGCAACGTCAATTCGACGCACGTGATGGGCACGCGCATCATGAACGGCATCGGCGGTTCGGGTGACTTTGCCCGCAATGGTTTCCTGTCAGCGTTCCTGAGCCCTTCCACCGCCAAGAACGGCACCATCTCGGCGATCGTGCCGATGGCCAGCCATGTCGATCACACCGAGCACGATGTGTCGGTGATCGTCACCGAACAGGGCCTGGCCGACCTGCGCGGGCTGACCCCGCGCAAGCGCGCGCAGGTGCTGATCGACAACTGCGCGCACCCGGATTTCCGCCCGCAGTTGCAGGATTACTTCGACCGTGCCAGCCGCGAGAGCTACGGCAAGCACACCCCGCATCTGCTGCCGGAAGCGCTGTCGTGGCACCAGCGCTGGCTGGATACCGGAATGAT